>NZ_BCBQ01000021.1:0-72708 GCF_001320885.1 Pseudomonas sp. NBRC 111140 | reverse complement strand
GGACATCCTCGAAGGCGCGAAAGAGCAAGGCATCCCAGCCGACGCCATCGTCAAGGAAAGCGCCCCGGCGCAGTTCGAAGTCAACCTGCACCACGTGGCCGACCCGCTCAAGGCCTGCGACTACGCGGTACTGCTCAAGCGGTTGATCAAGAACATCGCCTACGACCATGAAATGGACACCACCTTCATGGCCAAGCCCTACCCGGGCCAGGCAGGCAACGGCCTGCATGTACACATTTCCGTGCTGGACAAAGATGGCAACAACATCTTCACCAGCGAGGATCCCGAGCAGAACGCCGCGCTACGTCATGCTGTCGGCGGTGTGCTCGAGACCCTGCCCGCGTCCATGGCGTTCCTTTGCCCGAACGTCAACTCGTACCGCCGCTTTGGCGCACAGTTCTACGTGCCGAACGCGCCAAGCTGGGGCCTGGACAACCGCACTGTCGCACTGCGCGTGCCAACCGGCTCGGCGGACGCTGTACGTCTCGAGCACCGCGTGGCCGGTGCCGACGCCAACCCGTACCTGATGATGGCTGCCGTGCTGGCAGGCGTGCACCATGGCCTGACCAACAAGATCGAGCCAGGCGCGCCGATCGAAGGCAACTCGTACGAGCAGCTGGAGCAGAGCCTGCCGAACAACCTGCGTGATGCCCTGCGCGAGTTGGACGACAGCGAGATCCTCAACAAGTACATCGATCCTAAGTACATCGACATCTTTGTCGCGTGCAAGGAGAGCGAGCTGGAGGAGTTCGAACACTCGATCTCCGACCTCGAGTACAACTGGTACCTGCATACTGTGTAAACGAAAACGCCGCCCACAAGGGCGGCGTTTTTCATTCCAGGCCGTGTCGCCTGCTTCGCGGGTAAACCCGCTCCCACAGGGATAGCGCCAGCCTCAGGTCCGGTGAAGATCCTGTGGGAGCGGGTTCACCCGCGAAGAGGCCGGCACAGGTTTACAGGGCCTTCTCGAAAATCTTCGAATTACGCTGGTAGTTGTACAGCGAAGCCCGCGCCGCCGGCAGCCGCTCTACCCCACTCGGCGCAAAGCCGCGCTCGCGGAACCAGTGCGCAGTGCGCGTTGTGAGCACAAACAAGGTATTCAAGCCCATCTGCCGCGCCCGGCTCTCGATGCGCTCCAGCAGCTCGTCCCCACGCCCACCATGGCGGTACTCCGGGTTCACTGCCAGGCACGCCAGCTCCCCCGCCTCGGAATCGGCAATCGGGTACAGCGCCGCACAGGCGATGATCATGCCTTCACGCTCGACCACGCTGAACTGTTCGATCTCGCGCTCCAGCACCTCGCGCGAACGGCGCACCAGAATGCCCTGTTCTTCCAGCGGGCTGATCAACTCCAGCAAGCCGCCAACGTCCTCGATGCTCGCCTCGCGCACCACTTCGAACTGCTCCTGCGACACCAGCGTACCGCCACCACCACGGGTGAACAGCTCGGTCAGCAGCGCACCATCCTCGGCATAGCTGACGATATGGCTACGTGCCACGCCGCCTTTGCAGGCCTCGGCTGCGGCATCCAGCAGTTCGCCCTGGTAATCGCTGCCCAGGCGCTGCAGATGCGGGGCAACCTGCTGCGGGCGCAGTTCGCGCACCAGTTTACCGTCGGCGTCCAGCAGGCCAGGCTCGGCGCCGAACAACAGCAACTTGTCGGCGCCCAGCTCGATGGCCGCACGGGTAGCCACGTCTTCGCAGGCCAGGTTGAAAATTTCCCCGGTAGGCGAGTAGCCCAGGGGCGACAACAGGACGATGGAACGCTCGTCGAGCAGACGGCTGATGCCCTTGCGGTCGACCCGGCGCACTTCACCGGTGTGGTGGTAATCAACCCCTTCAAGCACGCCAATCGGCCGTGCGGTCACCAGGTTGCCGGATGCCACGCGCAAGCGCGAGCCCTGCATGGGCGAAGCGGCGATATCCATCGACAGGCGCGCTTCGATGGCCAGGCGCAGGGCGCCGACAGCATCGATCACGCAGTCCAGCGTGGCGGCATCGGTAATGCGCATGCCCCGATGGTAGTGCGGGGTCAGGCCGCGATCGGCCAGGCGGCTTTCGATCTGTGGGCGCGAACCATGTACCAGCACCAGGCGCACGCCCAGGCTGTGCAGCAGTACCAGGTCGTGGACGATATTGCCGAAGTTAGGGTGCTCCACCCCATCGCCAGGGAGCATGACCACGAAGGTGCAGTCGCGATGGGCATTGATGTACGGGGAGGCATGACGCAGCCAGTTGACGTAATCGGGCATGACAGGGCCTGTGGATAAGTGGACGGAGAACGGCGATACAGGGGGCGTTCAGAATCATCGTCGGAACAGGCTTGCGGTCACGCGCGGTCTCCTCTAGGCAGGAACGAATCAGTTCGATTGACGTTTAGTGCAGGCAATAGTGCCGAATCAAGTCACGCAATAGACGCACGGTAGGCTCGATTCGTGACATTTCAAGGTATTCGCCGGGCTGGTGGGCACAGGCGATGTCGCCAGGGCCCAGCACGATGGTCTGGCAACCCAGCTGCTGAAGATAAGGCGCTTCGGTGCCGAACGCCACCGCTTCGGCGCGGTGGCCGGTCAGCCGTTCCGCGACGTGTACCAGCTCGGCATCGGCGGCCTGTTCGAACGGCGGCACCTCCGGGAACAGTGGCGCGTAGTCGATGCGTACATCATGACGCTCCGCCACGGGCACCAGCTTTTCGCGAATGGCCGCGCGCAGTTGCTCCACGTCCATGCCCGGCAGCGGCCGCAGGTCGAATTCCAGGGCACATTGGCCGCAGATACGGTTGGGGTTGTCACCCCCGTGGATGCAACCAAAGTTCAGGGTCGGGGTCGGCACGGTGAACTGCGGGTTGCGGTAGGTTTGCTGCCATTGCTGGCGCAGGCCCATCAGCTCGCCCATCACCGCGTGCATGGCTTCCATGGCGCTGCGGCCCAGGCTTGGGTCCGACGAATGGCCGCTGCGCCCAAGGATGTCGATGCGGTCCATGAGAATGCCCTTGTGCATGCGGATCGGCCGCAGCCCGGTAGGCTCACCGATAACCGCCGCACGACCAAGAGGCTGGCCGGCCTCGGCCAGGGCGCGGGCGCCGGACATGGAGCTTTCTTCGTCACAGGTAGCGAGGATCAACAGCGGCTGCTTGAAGTCGTGCTCCAGCAGCGGGATGACCGCTTCGATGACCAGGGCGAAGAAGCCCTTCATGTCGCAGCTGCCCAAGCCAACCCAACGGCCATCGGCCTCGGTCAGCTTCAGCGGGTCGCTGGCCCACAGCTGTTCGTCATACGGAACGGTATCGCTGTGCCCGGCCAGCACCAGGCCTCCCGGGCCGGTGCCGCGACTGGCCAGCAGGTTGAACTTGCCGGGGCTGACCTGTTGGATGTCACACCTGAAACCCAAGTCGCCCAGCCAGCCCGCCAGCAGGTCGATGACCTGGCGGTTGGACTGGTCCAGCGCGGGCTGGGTGCAACTGACCGAAGGCGCGGCGATCAAGGCGGCGAACTGGTCTTTCAGCGTCGGCAACGGCATGCGCGTACTCCTCGGAAGCGTTGCCCATCATAGGACTATCCGCTGTCTGGAATAAACCGTTGAGGGCGGACTGCTGTAGACTCTCCGCCAACCACGCCCCCTCTTTCGAGTCTGTGATGCACAAAGAAACCGAACTGAAGCTCCGCGCCAGCCGCGAGACCCTTGCCGCCCTGCGCGAGCACCCTCTGCTGAAAAAGCGCAACAAGTCCGGCTGGCAGACCCGTGAACTGCTCAACCAGTACTTCGACACCCCCGAGCGTGAGTTGTCCGCCGCCCGTGTCGCGCTGCGCCTGCGCCGCGATGGCGACGCCATCATCCAGACCCTCAAATGCCGCGGTACCAGCGTGGCCGGCCTGTCCGAGCGCAACGAGTACGAATGGAACCTGGACAAGGTCAAGCTCGACCTAAAAAAGCTGGACGCCACTTGCTGGCCCGAGCAGTTGGCCAACCTGGACAAGAAAACCATCAAGCCGCTGTTCACCACCGACTTCAGCCGTGAATACGCCGAAATCGCCTGGGGCCGTGGCAAGAGCAAGGTGGTGATCGAGGCGGCGCTGGACCAGGGTTTCGTGATCGCCGGCAAGCGCAAGGAAGAGATCTGCGAGCTGGAGCTGGAGCTGCGCGAAGGTGACCCGCAAGCATTGCTGGAACTGGCCGCCGAACTCGCCGCCAGCCTGCCACTGATGCCCTGCGACATCAGCAAGGCCGAGCGCGGCTACCGACTGCTGGAGCCGGACAGCTACGAGCTGGGCCTGCCGCATACCGAGCTGGAAGCCGAAATGGCCTTGGACGACGCCTATGCCGCCCTGGCCTGGCAGCTGCTGGGCAGCAGCCAGCGCCTTGCCGAGCAGTACCGCCACAACGGCCACTGGCGCCTGCTGCAGGACTGGGTCGAGTGCCTGAGTGAACTGCGTGCCCTCACCGCCAGCCTGGGCCAGGCGGCACCGCGCGCGACCACCCGCGACCTGCGCGCCAGCCTTGACGCGCTGCTCGAAGACTGGCGCCCGCTGGTTCAGGCCGGCAACGATGACGAAGATATCCGCCGCGCCGCGCCCGAGCAGTTCGCCGAAGAGCTGGAAGACGTACGCTGGGGCCAGTTCTCACTGGAAACCTCGCGCTGGCTGCTGGCCCGCGCCTGGACCACAGAGCGCAAGGGCCGTGGCGAGCGCCAGGGCAAGGCGCAGCTGGCCAGCTGGCTGGGGCACCTGCTGGGCGAGGAAGGCCGAGCGTTGAAGCTGCCACTGTACACCCAGCGCCCGGAAGACCTGGCCGAGCAGTTGCCACGTATCGAGCAACTGCTGGCCTGGCTGCACCACGCCCGCCAGGTGCTGGAAGCACCGCAAATGGACCGCCTGTATGGCGACCTGAAGAAGCTGCATGAGCTGGCCGAACTGCCGATCAGCGATGAAGTGCTGGAAGCGCGTATCGAACAGGCTCGGGCTGTTGACCAGAGCCGCGGCTGGAAGCACCTGCTCAAGGCTTGATCCCCTCTGGAGGCTAACACAGCCTTTGTAGGAGCGGCCTTGTGTCGCGAAAGGGGTGCGAAGCACCCCCAGGACTTGTGCAATTAAGCTGATATTGCTGGGGCCGCTTTGCGGCCCTATCGCGACACAAGGCCGCTCCTACAAGGGACCGCGCCAGCAGGTTTGAAGCTGCCTCACCGCGACAGTGGCAGGCTGGTGGTGGACTTGATCTCCGACAGCGCCACAATCGAGTTCACTTCCTGAATGCCCGGCACGTTCGACAGCTTTTCGAAGAAGAAGCGCTCGTAAGCTTCGATGTCCGATGTGACGATGCGCAGCAGAAAGTCCACAGACCCCATTAGCACATAACACTCCAGCACCTCCGGAAACCCGCGGATCGCCTCGGTGAATTCGGTAAAGTTGGAGCGCCCGTGAGCATTGAGCTTCACCTCGGCAAAAATCTGCGTGTTCAGGCCGACCTTCTTGCGGTCCAGCAAGGTTACCTGCCCGCGAATTACCCCCTCTTCCTTCAAACGCTGAATACGCCGCCAGCACGGCGATTGCGAAAGCCCCACGCGCTCGGCGATCTGTGCACTGGACAGTGAAGCGTCCTCTTGCAGTAGTTCGAGAATACGGCGATCGTAGGCGTCCAGCTCGCTGTGCATTGATATGCCTCCAAATACGCGACCTATGAATTGATTAATTCGCAAAGCCCGCGAAAAGATCAAATCATAGCGAAAAAATACCCCGACCAACGTGCAAGAATTTCTCCCACATTTGCGGAGACCAGCATGAACGCACAGCCCCGTACCGACGCCTGGGCCGCCAACAACGCCCACAGCACCGTGCACTATCGCCTGCAGGCCGAAGCCGAGCCTGACAGCCTGTGCCGGGTGCTCAACCTGTTCGCCCTGCAATTCCTGACCCCGCACAGCGTACAGGTCAACCAGCAGGAAGACTGGCTGAACATTGAAGTCGGCATCGGCGGTTTGAGCTGGCACCGGGCCGAGGTGATTGCGCAGAAACTGCGTAACCTGGTGTGTGTTGGCGAAGTAAGCCTGACCAACCTGCAACGGGTGGAACTGGCCGCGGTCTGACAGCGCTGCTGTGGCTGTGCAGCAAAACCCCGAAACCTTTCACCTCCGATGCCTCTGCGCCGCCCGGCTAGCCTTGATCAGCACGCTCTCATCAGGCACGGACGCCCACCATGCATACCCCCGACAGCCCGGCACTCGACCTCAACTGCGTGCTCGAAGCTCTGCTCGCCGACCAGCGCTTGCATGCCAACGACACCTTGCAAGTACTCGAACACGCCACCACCCACCCCACAGGCCACCCGCTGGAGCAGATCGCTGCTTGCAGCCTGGAAGACCGCCACCACACCGGCCAACCCCTGGACCTGGACCACCTCTGCCAATGGCTGGCCAACAAGGTTGGCCAGCCCTACTTGCGCATCGACCCCATGCAACTCGACCTGCCCCAGGTCGCCGGCTTGATCTCCCCTGCCTTCGCCCAGCGCCATGGCATTCTCATCGTCGCCGCCGATGCGTCCAGCGTTACCGTCGCCAGCGCCCAGCCCTATCAGGATGACTGGCAGGCAGACCTGGCCCGTAGCCTCGGCAGATCGGTTCGGCGCGTGCTGGCCAGCCCGCTACAGATCCGCCAGTCCGGGCAGTCGTTTCAGCATCTGGCCCAATCGGTAAAAGGCGCGCAGTACCAGCAGTCGACAAGCCTGGGCGAACTCGAGCAATTGCTGGAACTGGGCAAGCGCCAGGCCGAGGCCGGTGCCGACGACGCGCACATCGTGCATATCGTCGATTGGCTGCTGCAGTACGCCATTGAACAGCGCGCCAGCGATGTCCACTTGGAGCCCCGCCGCGAACAGGGCCAGCTGCGTTACCGCATTGACGGCCTGTTGCACACTGTCTATGCCTTCCCAGCCAGCGTCACCCTGGCGCTGGTCAGCCGCCTGAAACACCTGGGCCGCATGGATGTGGCAGAAAAGCGCCGGCCGCAGGACGGTAGGTTGCAAAGCCGCCTGCCAGGCGGCAGTGAAGTGGAGCTGCGGCTATCCACCCTGCCCACCCCGTTTGGCGAAAAACTGGTGCTGCGCCTGTTCGACCCGCAGCAGCTGCAGGAGGGCTTCGACCACCTCGGCCTGCAAGGCCAGCAATTGGCCCAGTGGCAAGGCCTGCTGCACCAGCGCCAGGGCATTATCCTGGTGACTGGCCCCACCGGTTCCGGCAAGACCAGCACCCTGTACGCCAGCCTCAAGCTGCTGGCCACGCCGCAGGTCAACCTGTGCACCATCGAAGACCCCATCGAGCGCCTCGACCCTGCCTTCAACCAGCTGCAGGTGCAGCCCGCGCTGGACCTGGGTTTTGCCAACGGCGTGCGGGCCATGCTGCGCCAGGACCCGGATATCATCATGATCGGCGAAATCCGTGACCGCGAAACCGCCCTGGTGGCGGTGCAAGCTGCACTGACCGGGCACCTGGTGCTGTCGACCCTGCATACCAACGATGCTTGCGCAGCAATCACACGCTTGCTTGAGCTGGGCGTAGCCGACTACCTGATCAAGGCGACGCTGATCGGGGTCATGGCCCAACGCCTGGTGCGCACCGTGTGCACGGACTGCCAGGCACGTTCATCAGCCACTTGCCAAACCTGCCGAGGCACCGGTTTTCATGGGCGCACGGGCTTGTTCGAGCTGTTGCAGCCCAGCGAAAGCCTGCGTGCATTGATCGGTCCCCACGCCGACCTGGCACATTTACGGCGCCAGGCACTGGCCGACGGCCTGGTTGACCTGCGTCGCTGCGGAGAAGCAAAGGTGGCTAGCGGACAGACCCGTGCGGAGGAAGTGCTACGCGTCTGTAACTGACGAAAAGTCCTTTGTATTCAAGGAACTTGCCTCGTCCGAAAAGATCCAACCGCGCATCTTCAACCCTCACCCTTCGAGGTGTTTCAACATGCGTCTCAAAACCGCCATCGCCGCCGCTGCCTTGCTCTCGCTGCCTATCGGCTCGGCCATGGCCGATACCTTCTGGCGTAACGTGATGACTTCCGGTGCCACTACGGCATCGAGCTACCTGACCTCGCGCGACCACAAGCTGGTCGTGGCCGCGCAGGATGACGCCAGCAGCTTCGTCGCCAGCGAAGGCGCGATTCGCGGGCCGTTCCTGGAAGCGGCCATGCGCCAGGCACGGGCAGAGAACCCGGGGATGCAAGCGTCCGACATGGAGCTGGCCAATGCCATCCTGGCGAAGAATGCGGTAGCCGAGTAACCGCGTCGTCTGCTTCGCGGGCATGCGCCCGCGACGCACCCACCACCGAACTCAGCGATACGCCTCCACCGGCACACAAGCACAGAACAAATTCCTGTCCCCATACACGTTGTCCACCCGGTTCACCGCCGGCCAGTACTTATGCTGGCGCGCATGAGCACTGGGTGCCACTGCCTGCTCCAGGCTATACGGCCTGTCCCACACCCCCAGTACATCCGCCAGGGTATGCGGCGCATGTTTGAGCGGGTTGTTCTCCGCTGGCCAGTTGCCCTCCTGCACCTCGGCAATTTCCGCCCGAATCGCCAGCATGGCCTCGACAAACCGGTCCAGCTCGGCCTTCGATTCACTTTCGGTCGGTTCCACCATCAGCGTGCCCGGCACCGGGAACGACATGGTCGGCGCATGGAAGCCATAGTCCATCAGGCGCTTGGCGACATCCTCCTCGCTGATGCCGGTCAGGGCCTTCAACGGCCGCAGGTCGAGGATGCACTCATGCGCCACACGCTGGTTTCGCCCGCGATAGAGCACCGGGAAAGCACCTCCCAGCTGGCTGGCCAGGTAGTTGGCCGAGAGAATCGCTACCTCGCTGGCATCGGCCAGCTGCGGGCCCATCATGGCGATATACATCCAGCTGATCGGCAAAATGCTTGCGCTGCCCCAGGGCGCGGCACTGACCGCGCTGTTGTTCGGGTCCAACCCCGGCACCGGCACCACAGGGTGGCTGGCGACGAACGGCGTAAGGTGCGCGCGAATACCAATCGGCCCCATGCCCGGGCCGCCGCCGCCATGGGGGATGCAGAAGGTCTTGTGCAGGTTCATGTGCGAAACATCGGCCCCAATGTCCGCCGGGCGCGCCAAGCCCACCTGGGCATTGAGGTTGGCACCGTCCATGTACACCTGGCCGCCGTGCTGGTGCACCACCTCGCAAATTTCGCGTATGCCCTCTTCGTACACGCCATGGGTCGAGGGGTAGGTGATCATAAGGCACGACAGGCGCTCCCCCGCCGCGTGGGCTTTGGCCTTGAGGTCGGCCAGGTCGACGTTGCCATCGTTGTCGCAATCGACGATCACCACTTCCATGCCAGCCATCTGCGCTGACGCCGGGTTGGTACCGTGCGCTGACGACGGGATCAGGCACAACGTGCGCTGCGGCTGGTGACGGCTGCGGTGGTAGCGGGTTATCGCCATCAGGCCGGCGTACTCGCCCTGAGCACCGGAGTTGGGCTGCATGCAGATGGCATCGAAGCCTGTGATCGCGCACAGCCAGCTTTCCAGCTCGTCGATCATCGCCTTGTACCCGCTGGCCTGGGACGCTGGGGCAAACGGATGCAGGTGAGCGAAACCGGGCCAGGTGATGGGTATCATCTCGCTGGTGGCGTTGAGTTTCATGGTGCAGGAGCCCAGCGGGATCATCGACTGGTTAAGCGCCAGGTCCTTGTTCTCCAGCTGCTTGAGGTAGCGCAACATCTCGGTTTCGCTGTGGTGTAGGTTGAATACCGGGTGGGCAAGCAAGGGGGTGCGCCGTACCAGGCTGGCGGGAATGCCTTCAGGCAGGGCCAACTGGTCGAGGGCAGCGATTTCCAGGCCGTGATCCACGCCTAGGAAAATATCGAGCAGGCGCAGCACCGTATGCTCGTTGCACGTTTCATCCAGGCTCACGCCCAAATGCCCGCGCCCTAGAATGCGCAGGTTGATGTGCGCCGCTTCGGCGCTTTCGATGATGGCCGCCTGCGCCCCGCCAACATCCAGGGTAAGGGTGTCGAAGAAGTGCTGGTTGAGCCGCTTGATGCCTTTGGCCTCAAGGCCGGCGGCCAGGATGAAGGTCAGCCGGTGCACGCGCTGGGCGATGCGTTGCAGGCCTTCCGGGCCGTGGTACACCGCGTAGAAGCCGGCAATGTTGGCCAGCAGCACCTGGGCCGTGCAGATGTTGGAGTTGGCCTTCTCGCGGCGGATATGCTGCTCGCGGGTTTGCAGGGCCATACGCAATGCCGTGTTACCACGGGCGTCGCGCGATACGCCGATGATGCGCCCCGGCATGGCCCGTTTGTAGTCGTCGCGGCAGGCGAAATAGGCCGCGTGGGGCCCGCCGTAGCCCATCGGCACACCAAAGCGCTGGGTCGAGCCCAGCACCACATCGGCACCCAGTTCCCCCGGTGGCGCCAGCACCACCAGGCTGAGCAGGTCGGCCGCCACGCAGGCCAGGGCCTGTTGGCTGTGCAACTGGTCGATCAGCGGGCGCAAGTCGCGCACTTCGCCATGGGTGTCGGGGTACTGCAGCAAAGCGCCGAACACCGCGTGATTGGCAAGGTTATCCACAGCATCGACGATCAGCTCGAAGCCGAAGCCCTCGGCGCGGGTCTTGAGTACCGACAGGGTCTGCGGGTGGCAGTGTTCGTCGGCGAAGAACGCGTTGCTCTTGTTGCGCGCCACCCGCTTGGCCAGGGCCATGGCCTCGGCGGCGGCGGTGGCTTCATCGAGCAGCGAGGCATTGGCCAGGGCCAGGCCGGTGAGGTCGATGACCATCTGCTGGAAGTTCAGCAGCGCCTCGAGCCGGCCCTGGGCAATTTCCGGTTGGTAGGGCGTGTAGGCGGTGTACCAGCCGGGGTTTTCCAGCACGTTGCGCAGGATGACCGTGGGGGTGATGGTGCCGTGGTAGCCCATGCCGATCAGGCTGGTCCACACCTGGTTCTGTTCGGCGTAACCGGCGAGCTTGGCCAGGGCGGCCTGTTCGTCCAGCGCCGCCGGCAGGTCGAGGGGGCGATTGAGGCGGATGTCAGGCGGTACGGTCTGCTCGATCAGCTCGTTGCGGCTGGCGACGCCCAGCACCTTGAGCATGGCCTGCTGCTCGGCGGCATCGGGGCCCAGGTGGCGACGCAGGAAAGGGTTGAGCTCTTGCAGTTGATGCAGGGATGGCGACTGGGACATGACGACGCTCTCTTCCTAGACCGGGTCTCATGGAGACTTACAAGTCTAGGAAGGGATTGCCGATTCTGCGGGGAAACTTGCTCACAGGCCTGGCCTCTTCGCGGCTAAAGCCGCGAAGCAGGCGACGCGGTGTTACTCGCCGATAGCTGCTGCGTAACCAGCAGCGTCCAGCAGCTTGTCCAGCTCGGCCTTGTCGCTTGGCTTCAGTTTGAAGATCCACGCGCCGTACGGTTCTTCGTTGAGCTGCTCTGGGCTGTCGGCCAGTTCTTCGTTGACGGCAATCACTTCGCCACCGATCGGGGCGTAGATGTCCGAAGCGGCCTTGACCGACTCGACCACGCCGGCAGCGTCGCCAGCGGCGAATACCTTGCCGACTTCGGCCAACTCGACGAACACCACGTCACCCAAGGCTTGCTGGGCGTGGTCGCTGATACCCACGGTCACGCTGCCGTCGGCTTCCAGGCGAGCCCATTCATGGCTTTCGGCAAAACGCAGGTCGGCGGGGATATTGCTCATGTCTTGAATTCCTCGATTGGCTCAGCGGTACGCCCGCCGGTTGATAATTGTTCAGATCAGGATCTTGCCGTGGCGCACGAAGGTCGGTTTGACCACCCGCACCGGGTACCATTTGCCGCGAATTTCCACTTCGGCCCGGTCACCGGTCGCCATGGGCACGCGCGCCAGGGCAATGGACTTGCTCAGCGTAGGTGAGAAACTACCACTGGTGATCTCCCCTTCGCCAATCCCGGCTACGCGCACCACCTGGTGGGCACGCAGCACGCCGCGCTCTTCCAGCACCAGACCGACCAGTTTCTCCTGCACACCGCGCTCGATTTCCGCCAACAGGCCGGCACGGCCGATGAAGTCGCGCTCGGCGGGCTCCCAGGCGATGCTCCAGCCCAGGTTGGAAGTGAGCGGAGTGTGGTTTTCGTCGATGTCCTGGCCGTACAGGTTCATGCCGGCTTCCAGGCGCAACGTATCGCGGGCGCCAAGGCCGCTCGGGGCAATGCCGGCGCCGACCAGGTCGTTGAAGAAGGCCACTGCTTGATCGCCTGGAAAGATGATCTCCAGGCCGTCTTCACCGGTGTACCCGGTGCGGGCAATGAACCAGTCACCTTCGGCGACGCCTTCGAACGGGCGCAGTTCACGAATCAGGGCCGCGCGTGCAGGGCTGAGCAAAGCGGCGACCTTTTCGCGGGCATGCGGCCCCTGGATGGCGAGGATGGCCAGGTCGGGACGGGGCTGGAAGTTCACGGCGAAACCGGCCCGCTGCTGCTCTAACCAGTCGAGCACTTTGGCTCGGGTGGCGGCATTGGTGACCAGGCGGTAGCCGTTTTCCATGCGGTAGACGAGCAAGTCGTCGATTACCCCACCCTGCTCGTGGAGCAGCGGGCTGTACAGTGCCTTGCCGACGTCGTCGAGGCGGGCCACGTCGTTGGCCAGCAAACGCTGCAGCCAAGCGGTGGCATCGGTGCCGTCGACATCGATCACGGTCATATGGGAAACATCGAAGACGCCGCAGTCGCTGCGCACCTGATGGTGCTCCTCGACCTGCGAGCCATAGTGCAGGGGCATGTCCCAGCCACCGAAATCGACCGTCTTGGCGCCTAGCGCCAGATGCAGGTCATACAAAAGCGTGCGCTGTCCCATGGGTTTCTCCTTCCGGGCGTGGCGAAGCGGCGGCGGTCGATGACGTGGGTCGTCAGCTCTTGTTGTAAGTACCCGCCGCGCGAATGCCGCGCATTGTAGCCGCAAGGTCGCCAGCTGGCACCCTCAGTGACTGTGACCGGGTCGACGTGCCGAGCGGCGGATCAGGCCGATGACCGGCAACAGGCCCACCAGCACCAGCGTCAATGCTGGCAGCGAGGCACGCGCCCACTCGCCCTCGCTGGTCATCTCGAATACCCGCACGGCGAGGGTGTCCCAGCCGAACGGTCGCATCAGCAAGGTGGCCGGCATTTCCTTGAGCACGTCGACGAACACCAACAATGCCGCGCTAAGGGCACCGGGTACCAGCAGCGGCAGATACACCTTGAAAAACAATCTTGCGCCACCGACACCGAGGCTTCGGGAGGCTTCGGGCAGTGACGGGCGAATGCGTTCCAGGCTGCTCTCCAGTGGCCCGTAAGCCACTGCGATGAAGCGCACCAGGTAGGCCAGCAGCAACGCCGAAAGGCTGCCTAGCAGCAGCGGCTTGCCGGCCCCGCCCAGCCAGCTGGACAGCGGGATGACCAGGTGGTTGTCGAGGTAACTGAAGGCCAGCATGATCGACACCGCCAACACCGAACCGGGCAAGGCATACCCCAGGTTGGCCAGGCCAACCCCGGCGCGAATACCGCCGGTCGGCGCCTGGCGCCGGGCAAAGGCCAGCAGCAGTGCCACGCATACCGTGACCAGCGCCGCCATGCCGCCCAGGTACAGGGTGTGCAGCACCAGGCCGACATAACGCTCGTCCAGGTCATGCCGACCGCGCTGCCAGAACCACACCAACAGTTGCAGCAGTGGGATGACAAAAGCGCAGGCGAACACCAGCAGGCACCAACCACTGGCCAGCAACGCCTTGACCCCACGCAGGTGATACAGCGCCTGCGCGCGCGGCCGTTCGTTGCCACTGCGGCTAGCACCGCGCGCGCGGCGCTCGCCGTACAGCACCAGCATGACGGCCAACAGCAGCAGGCTGGCCAGTTGGGCTGCACTGGACAAGCTGAAGAAGCCGTACCAGGTCTTGTAGATGGCAGTGGTGAAGGTGTCGAAGTTGAACACCGCCACCGCACCGAAATCGGCCAGGGTTTCCATCAGTGCCAACGCGATGCCGGCGCCGATCGCCGGTCGCGCCATGGGCAGTGCCACACGCCAGAATGCCTGCAGGGGCGACAGCCCGAGCACCCGCGCCGCCTCCATCAGGCCCTTGCCTTGGGCCAGGAACGCCGTGCGTGCCAGCAAGTAGACATAGGGGTAGAACACCAGCACCAAAACGATGATCACCCCGCCGGTGGAACGCACCCGAGGCAGGCGCATTGGCCCGAACACTTCACGCAGGGCGCTTTGCACCGGCCCGGCGAAGTCCAGCAGGCCGACGAAGACGAACGCCAGTACATAGGCCGGGATGGCGAACGGCAGCATCAGCGCCCAGTCCAGCCAGCGCCGACCGGGGAACTCGCAGAGGCTGGTGAGCCAGGCGAGGCTGACGCCCAGCACGGTGACGCCGATGCCTACACCCACCACCAGCGTCAGGGTATTGCCGAGCAGGCGAGTCATCTGGGTGTCGAGCAGGTGCGACCAGATCTGCAGATCAATCGATTGCCAGGACAGCAGCAGCACGCTCAGGGGCAGCAGCACCAGGGCGGCGATCAAGGAGACCGGTAAGTACCAGCGGCGTTGGGGGGTGTGGGGCAAGTTGACTGTCTCTGTGGCTGATTTGCGACCGCTCGGCGGTCGTTCGCGGGCATGCCCGCTCCCACAGGGGCCGCAGGATGCTTGAATCCTGTGCAGTTCCTGTGGGAGCGGGCGTGCCCGCGAAAGGGCCCTGATAGGCCCCGGAAGGATAAAGCCTGGCGCTTAGTTGTAGCCAGCCCGATCCATCAGGCGAATGGCTTCAGCCTGGCGCTTGCCAGCGATTTCCACTGGAATGCTGTCGGCCTTGAAGCTGCCCCACGCAGCCACTTCATCCGATGGTTTGACCTTCGGGTTGGCCGGGAACTCCTGGTTGATGTCGGCGAACAGCTTCTGCGCTTCTTCACCCGTCATCCATTCCACCAGCTTTTTCGCGGCTTCCGGGTGCGGTGCATGCTTGGTCAGGCCAATACCCGACAGGTTCACGTGCACCCCACGATCACCCTGGTTGGGCCAGAAGATCTTCACCGGCAGGTTCGGGTTCTGCTTGTGCAGGCGGCCGTAGTAGTAGGTGTTGACCACACCCACGTCACACTGGCCGGCCTCGATGGCCTGGATCACCGCGTTGTCGTCGGAGAACACATCGGTGGACAGGTTGTTGACCCAGCCTTTGACGACTTGCTCGGTCTTCGCCTCACCGTGGGTTTCGATCAGGGTGGCGGTCAGCGACTGGTTGTACACTTTCTTCGCGGTGCGCAGGCACAGGCGGCCTTCCCACTGCTTGTCAGCCAGGGCTTCGTAGGTGCTCAACTCCTCGGGTTTGACCCGCTCGGTGGAGTAGATGATGGTGCGAGCGCGCAGGCTCAGGCCGGTCCAGTCATGGGACGAGGCGCGGTACTGCGGCGGAATGTTCTGGTCGATGATGTCGGACTTGATTGGCTGCAGAATGCCCATCTGCTCGGCCTGCCACAGGTTGCCGGCATCGACGGTCAGCAGCAGGTCGGCCACGCCGTTGTCGCCCTCGGCCTTGATGCGCTGCATCAGCGGGGCTTCCTTGTCGGTGATGAACTTGATCTTGACCCCGGTCTTGGCGGTATACGCATCGAACACCGGCTTGATCAGCTCGTCGATGCGCGAGGAGTACACCACCACTTCGTCCGCTGCTTGGGCGGTGCCGCCGAACAGGGTCAGGGCCAGAGCGGCCAGTAGGGGCTTGCGTGGCAACATGTGAAGCACTCCTCGGATCGTTTGAGAGGTGCAAATGGTAGTGAATCCCATTTTCTGGCTCATCTACCTAGCCGTTACCGGATGTTGCAGAGGGGGCTGCTGCGCAGCCCATCGCGACGCAAGGCCGCTCCTACAGGGCCCGAGTGACCTCTGGCCTTGTGATATCCCTGTAGGAGCGGCCTTGTGTCGCGATGGGCCGCAAAGCGGCCCCAGCAATCTCAAGCCTTGGCCAAATCCGGCAGGTCCCCACTCAAACCCAGCGCCTGGCGCACAAACACCGCCTTGGCCTCCGGCATCTTCTCCACCAGTTTCAACCCACTATTTCGCAACCAGCGCAACGGCAGCGGATCAGCCTGGAACAACCGTTCGAACCCTTCCATGGCCGCCATCAACGCCAGGTTGTGCGGCATGCGCCGCCGCTCGTAACGGCTCAACACCTTCACATCCGCCAACCGCTCGCCACGCTCGCAAGCATTGACCAGCACCTCGGCCAGCACCGCGGCATCCAGGAAGCCCAGGTTCACACCCTGCCCCGCCAACGGGTGGATGGTGTGCGCAGCGTCGCCGATCAAGGCCAGGCCCTCATCCACATAGCGCTTGGCGTGACGCTGGCGCAGCGGCACGCACACCCGAGGGTCGGCCTGCAGCACATGGCCCAGGCGCCCCTCGAAGGCACGTTCCAGGGCCTGCAGGAAGGCCGCTTCATCCAGCGCCATCAACTGCTCGGCATGTTCCGGGGTAGTCGACCACACAATCGAGCACCAATCCTGCTGGCCATCGCGGACCAACGGCAGGAAAGCCAACGGCCCCTCATCGGTGAAGCGCTGCCAGGCCGTACCCTGGTGCCCGGCACTGCAGCGCACACTGGTGACGATGGCATGGTGTAGATAATCCCACTCGCGGGTTTCGCAGCCAGCCAGGCGCCGCACCGCCGAATTGGCGCCGTCGGCGGCGATCACCAGCGGAGCACGCAGTTGCCGGCCATCGGCCAGGGTCAGCAGCCACTCATCGCCAGAGCGGCGCAATTGCTCCAGCCGCGCATTGGCCAGCAGGCCGATGTCGCTGTCATGCAGGCGCTCCAGCAGGCCATCCTGCACCACCCGGTTCTCGACGATATGGCCGAGCACCTGGGCATGCACGCTGGCCGCCGAGAAGTGAATCTGCCCGGTTCCACTGCCATCCCACACCTGCATGTCGGTGTACGGCGTGGCACGCCGCTGGGCAATGCCTTCCCAGGCGCCAAGGCGCTCGAGGATGCGCTGGCTGGCCGCCGACAGCGCGCTGACACGCGGCTCGAACGGGGCCTGGGCGTCGAAGGGTTTGACCGTCAGCGGGCCACCATCGACCAACAGGATTTGCAGGCCACTGTGGCGCAACGCCAGGGCCAGGGCGCTGCCGACCATACCGGCACCGACAATCAACAGATCTGCGCGCATTTCCATGCCTTACGCCTGCCTCGCTTGCGGCTTGAGCCGCACGTATAGGGTTTTATCGACCCGCGCCACCAGCTCGCCGGCACCATCGCGGATATCGACCTGCAAACGCGGCAGGCACTTCTTGCCGGTGGCGGTCTGCTGGCGGATGTCGGCCAGCAGCGCATCATCGACGTGGAATTCGGCATACACCGGGCCTTTGCCCGGCGAGATGAAATCGATGCTGGCGGCCTTGTCCCAGACGATGTAGTCGCGCCCCAGCTGCTCGATCAACAACAGCATGTAGAACGGGTCGACCATGGCATACAGGCTGCCACCGAACTGGGTACCGACGTAATTGCGGTTCCAGCGCGTCAGTTTCATCGCCACCTTGACGCTGCGCAGGTCCGGGCTGATGTGCTGCACACGGATACCGGCGCCCAGGTACGGTGGGTAAAGGTTCAGCAGCCAGCGCAGCATGCGCGCCCGTCGTGCCAGTTTACGCGGGTTGCTCATGCCTGGCCCCGCGAATCAGGGCGGGTGCCCAGGCCCATGGCCTGGCGGGCGAACCAGCTTTTTGCCGGTGGCAACAGGTCGAGCCCGAGCAGGCCAAGGTTGCGCCCGGCGGCCAGCAGCGGCTGGTTGCTGCCGAACAGGCGGGTGACCTGGTCGGAGAAGCCAATGGTCATGGCCTGGTCCAGGCGCTGGCGCTGGTGATAAGCCTGCAGCGTGGTCAGGTCGCCAGGCTGCTGCGGGCCGGCCAGCAACGCTTCGGCCAGCGACTGCACGTCACGCAGCGACAGGTTGAAGCCTTGGCCGGCGATGGGGTGCAGGCTGTGCGCTGCATTGCCCAGCACCACCAGGTGCGGCCGTACCTGCTCCTGGGCCTCGATCAACGACAGCGGGTAGAGGTGCCGTGCGCCCACCTGGCGCAGCGCGCCCAGGCGATAGCCGAACACTCCCTGCAGCTCGCGCAGGAAGCTGCGCTCGTCGATGTCAGCCAGACGCCGTGCATCCATGCCCTGACGGGTCCACACCAATGCGCAGCGGTTTTCCGGCAGCGGCAGCAGGGCCATGGGGCCCTCTTCGGTGAAGCGCTCGAAAGCCTGGCCACCGTGGGCTTCACCCGGGGTGATGTTGGCGATCAACGCACTCTGCTGGTAAGGCGTGTGGCGCACATGGATACCCAGCTGCTCGCGCAGGCCGGAGCGGCCACCGTCGGCCAGTACCGCCAGGTCGCATTCCAGTTGGGTGTCATCGTTGAGCCGCAGGCGGTAACCGCCTTCGATGGCCTGCATCGCGGTCACTTCCGCCGGGCAGCGCCAGCTCACCACCTCGCTGTCCAGCCCTTGCCACAGGCACTGCCCGAGCCAGGCGTTCTCCACCACGTAACCCAGCGCCGGGACTCCCTCTTCCAGGGCATCCAGGCGGGTGGCGCCAAAGCGGCCACGGTCGGATACGTGAATCTGCCGGATCGGCTCGGCGCGGCGGCCGATGGCTTGCCACAGGCCAAGTTGTTGATAGATCTGCTGGGTGCCGAATGACAACGCCGACGAGCGCGCATCGTAGCTGGGCTGAAAGCTGTCGCCGGGAGCGAACGGCTCGATCAGCAGGATCTTCCAGCCACGCGCCTTGGCCCCTGCCTGCAGCGCCAAGGCCAGGCTTGCACCCACCAGGCCACCACCGATGATCGCCAGGTTTACCCGGTTCATGCCGCGTCCTTGCGGGCGGCCTGCATCAGCGCCTCGATCTCGGCAACCGTGCGCGGCACGCCCGAAGTCAGGATTTCACAACCTTGCCTGGTCACCACCACGTCGTCCTCGATCCTTACCCCAATGCCGCGCCACTTCTTGGCCACGGCCTGATTGTCGGCGCCAATGTAGATCCCCGGCTCCACGGTCAGCGCCATGCCGGGTTCCAGCACCCGCCATTCGCCGCCCACCTTGTAGTCGCCCACGTCGTGCACATCCATGCCCAACCAGTGCCCGGCGCGGTGCATGTAGAAGGCGCGATAGGCCTCGCTGTCGATCAGCGCCTGCACATCCCCTTCCAGCAAGCCCAGCTCCACCAGGCCAGCGGTGATCACCCGTACGGTCGCCTCATGGGCGTGGTTCCAGTGTTTGCCGGGGGCGATTTCGGTAAACGCCGCCGCCTGGGCCTTGAGCACCAGCTCGTAGATGGCCTTCTGCTCGGGCGAAAAGCGCCCGCTGACCGGGAAGGTGCGGGTGATGTCGCTGGCGTAGCAGTCGATTTCGCAGCCAGCGTCGATCAGCACCAGGTCGCCATCCTTGAGCGGCGCGTCGTTCTGCTGATAGTGCAGGATGCAGCCATTGCGCCCGGCCGCGACGATCGAGCCGTAGGCCGGCATCTTCGCCCCGCCCTTGCGGAATTCGTAGTCCAGCTCGGCTTCCAGGCTGTATTCGTGCAGCCCGGCCCGGCAGGCCTGCATGGCCCGCACATGGGCCCGCGCCGAAATGTCTGCGGCCGCGCGCATCACCTTCACTTCCGCCGCCGATTTATACAGGCGCATGTCGTGCAGCAGATGATCCAGCGCAACGAACTCGTTCGGTGGCTGGGCGCCCAGGCGTGCCTTGGAGCGGATCACGTTGATCCAGTCCATCAGCCGGCGGTCGAATTCGGGGTTGCTGCCCATGGCGCTGTAGACCCGCTCACGGCCTTCGATCAGGCCCGGCAAGATCTCATCGATGTCGGTAATGGGGAAGGCATCGTCGGCGCCGAAATCGCCCACCGCGCCTTCCTGGCCGGCCCGCAGGCCGTCCCACAGTTCGCGCTCGGGGTTGCGTTCACGGCAGAACAGTACATATTCGCCATGCTCGCGCCCCGGTATCAGCGCAATCACCGCCTCAGGCTCCGGGAAGCCGCTGAGGTACTGGAAGTCGCTGTCCTGGCGGTACACGTGCTCGACGTCACGGTTGCGGATGGCAACCGCAGCGGCGGGCAGAATGGCGATGCTGTTGGGGACCATCTGCGCCATCAGCGCCTTGCGCCGACGGGCATACTCGGCCTTGGGTATGTGGCTCATGGGCAGACTTCCCCCGGTTGATCAGTGCAGCGATGGCTTGGGCGCGGGTGCGGCCGGCTTGGCCAGCTCGGAGAACAGCAACAGAGGTGCCACGCGCAGGTACTCCATGACTTCCATGTAGTCGCTCTCGCCGTCTTCGGACTCTTCGAGGGCTTCTTGTACCTGGGAAATGGCCACCAGGTCCTGCAGCACATCCTTGGCCTCGTCGGACAGGTCCTTGCCACCGGCATTCAGGCCGAAACCGGTAATGAAGCCTTGGCACCACTGGCCCAGCGCGGTGGCGCGGTCGCTCAGGGCAGCGTCGTCGGAAGGCAGCAGCAGGACGATGGCCATGTCGTCGCTGGTCAGCTCGCCCTTGACCATTTCCTGCAGGCCGATCAGGGCGTTGCGCACGGTGTCACCCGGCTCGGTTTCCAGCAGTTGGGCGGCATCGGCCAGCCAGGCATCGGCATCGAAGCCGGCGCCGGCACAGCTGCGGCCGATCAGCAGGCCGTGCAGTTCGGCAGGGGTGACAGGGTGGCCATTACTGGAAAGCAGCATGGCGAAGGCGATGTAGGGCGATTGAGTATTGGGCATGGGCAGCTAGGCGCCAGACGGCGCAATGACTAGAATGGAGACCTTGTATCCTAGCACCGGCAGGCGCGCCAAGACCATCGGCACTGGCCGTTGCCGCCCAGGGAGAGGCATCATCGCCAGGTGACTCAACGACGGAGCGAATCGAGTGCAACCCACGCAAGAGAACGACCTGCAGGCACTGATGAGCCGATTCGAGTTGCTGATCGAACGCGTCGAGCAACTAAAACGGCAAAATGCACTCCTATTAGCGCAGGAAAAATCCTGGCGCGAAGAGCGCGCCCACCTCATCGAAAAAAACGAGATCGCCAAGCGCAAAGTCGAGTCGATGATTTTACGCCTCAAGGCTCTGGAGCAAGACTCATGAGTTCAAGCAATAGCGTCACCGTGCAGATCCTCGACAAGGAGTACTCGATCATCTGCCCGCCGGAAGAGCGCAACAACCTGGTCAGCGCCGCGCGCTACCTGGACGGCAAGATGCGCGAGATCCGCAGCAGCGGCAAGGTGATCGGTGCCGACCGCATCGCGGTAATGGCGGCGTTGAACATTACCCACGAAATGCTGCACCGCCAGGAAGATCGCAACGACGCGCCGGTCACCGGCACCAACCGCGAACAGGTGCGCGACCTGCTGGATCGGGTAGACAAGGCTTTGTCCGACGACACGGATACCAAAATCGGCTGAGATTGGTATACTGGCGCCACTCCCTGGGGGATGCGCCAGTCGGTTATGTCCCTGAGCCGATACGCACAACCACGGGGGTTGCACGCTGGGGCCGGTGTGCATGTCCGCCCGACGGAAAGCCTTAACGCCCCCTGCAATCTCCACCTTGAACTTTCGGGTTCAAGGGCTACACCGATAGCGGTCTTATCGGGGAGCCTGAATTCTCTTGCCCGCCCCCCGGCGGGCAATTCGTTTTGGCCGACCGCCCAGAGGTTGGCCAGCACACCTGGGATAGCTCGTGCCATGACCGACACTGCGCCGCTCACCCGTCCCCAGCTCCGTCGTCTGCTTCGCAATGCCCGCCGCGCCCTTACCCCTGCCCAGCAACGCCAGGCCACCCTCGGCCTGTACCGCCAGCTGGCGCAACACCCCTTGTTCCGCCGCGCACGCCACATTGCCTTGTACCTGCCCAACGACAGCGAAATCGACCCCTGCCTACTGCTGCGCGAAGCCCAGCGTCGCGGCAAGCGCACCTACCTGCCGGTGTTGCACGCCTGGCCGCGCACGCGCATGGTGTTCCAGCGCTTCGAGCAGGGTGAAAAGCTCAAGCCCAACCGCTTCCGTATTCCCGAGCCGGTCACTGACCGCAAACGCCAACGGCCGATCTGGGCGCTGGACCTGATCCTGCTGCCGCTGGTCGGTTTTGATGAAGTGGGCGGGCGCCTGGGCATGGGCGGTGGCTTTTATGATCGCAGCCTGGCCTACCAGGCGCGTCGGCAGACCTGGAAAAAACCGTTGCTGTTGGGGCTGGCGCATGAATGCCAGAAGGTCGAGCGGCTGGCGCAGGCCAGTTGGGATGTACCGCTGCAGGGCACGGTCTCGGACCGTGGCTGGTACCTGGCGCCGCGTTGAGCGGCGCCAGCGGGGGCATCAACGTTGCGGCTGGCCGGCGTCGACCGGCATCTGATAGGCGTTGTCCAGCTTGCGCTCCCAGAACCCTTGCGCATAACCGGTCGTGACCACACCCAGGCCAAAAATGAACACCAGGATCCACAGCAGATCCGGCTTTTTACGTTGATTCATCGAAGATTGCCCCCCAGGCAAACTGTTCAGTGCTCGGCGGTTTTCTGGGCACCGCCGGCGCATAGCGCTTTAAACGGGGCGCATTTTCCGACAACCTGCGTCCACACGCAAACCTTGACGCCAACCGGCTGTCGGTTTCGTGCAACAGGTTATTTCAAACCTTTTCAGGAGCAGCATCCATGGCCTACTGGCTGATGAAATCCGAGCCCGACGAGCTTTCCATCGAAGCCCTCGGCCGCCTGGGCGAAGCGCGCTGGGACGGCGTGCGCAACTATCAGGCGCGTAATTTTCTGCGGGCCATGAGCGAGGGTGACGAGTTTTTCTTCTATCACTCCAGTTGCCCGCAGCCGGGCATCGCCGGCATTGCCAGAATTACCCGCGCGGCCTATCCGGACCCGACCGCGCTGGACCCGCAAAGCCACTATTACGATGCCAAGGCCACCGCCGACAAAAACCCGTGGAGCGCGGTGGATGTAGCCCATGTGCAAACCCTGCCACGGGTGCTGGAACTGGGCTGGCTGAAACAGCAGGCCGGCCTGGCCGAGTTGCCACTGGTGCAAAAAGGCAGCCGCCTGTCGGTAATGCCGGTAACGCCCGAACAATGGGCGGTGATTGTCGCGTTGCGCTAAATGTGTAGCTAAGGTCAAGGGTTTGACCGATATCAACACGCCACCCGTGGCCGCAGGCCATGATGTGCTGTGCATGACCGCAAGGATGCAGAACGATGAACCGATACGCCCCCAGAATTTTCGCCACCGCGCTAATCGCCCTGCTCGCCGCAGCTGGCGGGCTGGGGTACTGGAAGTCGCTCCACGACCAGTTGCCCGAAGGCCTGAGCATGGGCAACGGCCGCCTTGAAGCCACCGAAGTACAAATCGCCAGCAAAATCCCAGGCCGCCTGGCCGAAGTGCTGGTCGACGAAGGTGACAAGGTCACCCGCGGCCAACTGCTGGCGCGTATCGACACCCGCACCATGGAAGCCCAACGCAGCCAGGCCGAAGCCGAAGTGCTGCGCGCCCGGGAGAACTACGCCGCCGCCCAGGCCAGCGTGCAACTGCGCCAGAGCGAACTGCTGCTGGCCAGCCAGGAGCTCAAGCGCGTGCGCGAGATCTTCCAGCGCAAGTACGCCAGCCAACAGTTGCTCGATCAACAGCAGGCGCGCTTCGACACGGCCAACGCAGCGGTAGTCGCCGCCCGCGCCCAGCTTGCAGCGATCAAGGCCGCCATCGGCGCCGCCGAAGCCCAGGTGGCCCAGCTCACCAGTGAAATCGACGACAGCAGCCTGCGAGCGCCCATCGACGGCATCATCCAGCTGCGCCTGGCCGAACCCGGTGAGGTGCTGGGTGCCGGCGGCCGAGTGCTGATGCTGATCGACCCCAGCGACCAGTACATGAACCTGTACCTGCCGGCCTCCACCAGCGGCCAGCTGACCGTGGGCGACCAGGCGCGCATCGTGCTCGACGCCCTGCCCGAACGCGCCCTGCCGGCCAAAGTGGCTTTTGTCGCAGCCAAGGCCCAGTTCACGCCCAAACAGGTGGAGACCCGCGACGAGCGGCAAAAGCTGGTGTTCAGGGTCAAACTCCGCCTGACCGACCCAGGTGTCGTGCCACAGGCTAAACCTGGCATGCCAGGCGCCGGCTATGTGCGCACGGCCGAGGTGGACTGGCCGGCCAACCTGCAATGAACGCCCCGGCACTGCTGGCCGATGGCATCAGCCACCGCTACGGCGACCTGACGGCCCTGCATACCCTGGGTTTCAGCCTGCCTGCGGGCACCCGCTGCGCGCTGATTGGCCCAGATGGCGCCGGCAAGTCCACTCTGCTGGGGTTGATCGCCGGCGTCAAACGCCTGCAGCAGGGTGAACTGCAGGTTCTGGGCGGCTCGATCCGCCAACGGCGCCATCGCGCAGCGCTGTACCCGAAAGTGGCATTCATGCCGCAGGGACTAGGCAACAACCTGTACCCAGAGCTGTCGATCAGCGAGAACATCCGCTTTTTCGCCACGCTGTTCGGCCTGGGCCGCCGCGAATGCGAGCAGCGCATGGCCAACTTGCTGCAGGCCACCGACCTGCAGCGCTTTGCCGAGCGCCCGGCCGGCAAGCTGTCGGGCGGCATGAAGCAGAAGCTGGGCTTGTGCTGCGCGCTGATCCACGAACCAGACCTGCTGATCCTCGACGAGCCGACCACCGGCGTCGACCCGCTGTCGCGGCGGCGTTTCTGGGAACTGGTCGAACAGGTTCGCGCGCAGCGCCCGCAACTGACCCTGCTGGTGGCCACCGCCTACATGGAAGAAGCCGAACAGTTCGAGCATTGCCTGATGCTCGATGGCGGCCGCCTGCTGGCCGCAGGCGCCAGCCACGAACTGGCCGCAGTCACCCCCAGTGGCAAACTGGACGACGCCTTCACCCACTACCAGGGCGCGGGCAAGGCGCAGCATCAACCCCTGAGCATTCCACCGCGCCAGGCCACGGATGGCCCGGTCGCCATCGAGGCGCACGACCTGACCCTGCGCTTTGGCGACTTCACAGCGGTGAACAAGGTCAGTTTCGCCATTGGCCGTGGGGAGATCTTCGGCTTCCTCGGCTCCAACGGCTGCGGCAAGACCACCACCATGAAAGTGCTCACCGGCCTGATGCCTGCCAGCGAGGGCAGCGCCAGCCTGCTGGGGCGCCCGGTGGATGCCAGTGACCTGGCCACGCGCAAGCGGGTCGGCTTCATGTCACAGAGCTTCTCGCTGTATGGCGAGCTCAGCACCCGGCAGAACCTGGCCCTCCATGCCCGCCTGTTCGACTTGCCCAAAGCCCAGAGCGCCCAGCGCATCGATGAGCTGATAAATCGCTTCGACCTCGCCGCCATCGCCGACCAACCGTCTGGCGCACTGCCCCTTGGCCTGCGCCAGCGCCTGTCGCTGGCCGTGGCGGTGTTGCATCGCCCTGAAGTGCTGATCCTCGACGAACCGACTTCCGGCGTCGACCCGGCCGCCCGCGACGACTTCTGGCGCCTGCTGGTAGAGCTGTCCCGCGAGCAAGGCGTGACCATTTTCCTCTCCACCCACTTCATGAACGAAGCCCAGCGCTGCGACCGTATTTCGCTGATGCACGCCGGGCGGGTACTGGCCTGCGACACGCCGGAGGCCTTGCAGCGCCAGTACCAGGGCGAAACCCTGGAGGACGCTTTCGTGCGGTGCCTGGAACAAGCCCAGGAGCTCGCGCCGCAAACCACGGATAACACCGTACTGGAGCAAGCAGCTTCGCCTGCCCCACCACTGCGCCAAGGCTTCAGCCTGCGCCGCCTGCTGGCGGTGGCCAGCCGAGAAGGCAAGGAACTGCTGCGCGACAAGGTACGCCTGGCCTTCGCCTTGCTGGGTGCACTGTTCATGATGGTGATTTTCGGCTACGGCATTTCACTGGATGTAGAAAACCTTGCCTTCGCCGTGCACGACCAGGATCAAAGCCCGCAAAGCCGCGCCTACCTCGAAGCCTTCCGAGGCTCACGCTATTTCGCCGAACAGGCGCCGATCCGCGACAGCCGCGAACTGCATCAGCGGCTGCAGCGCTCGGAAATCAAACTGGCACTGGAGATTCCGCCCGGTTTTGGCCGCGACCTGTACGCCGGGCGCCAACCGGTGGTGGCCGCCTGGCTCGACGGCGGCATGCCGTTCCGCGCCGAAACCAGCCGCAACTACGTGGAAGCCGTGCACCAGGCCAACCTGGAGCAACTGGCCAAGGCCAGCCCACAGCCGCAGCCGCGCCAGGACCTGGTGCGCCTGGAAACGCGTTTTCGCTACAACCAGGACGTGGTCAGCGTGAATGCCATCGGCCCGGGCGTGATGGCGCTGATCCTGGCCTTCATACCGGCCATGCTCACTGCACTGGGCATCGTTCGCGAGAAGGAGCTGGGCTCCATCACCAACTTCTACGCCACACCCCTCACCCGCCTGGAGTTCCTGCTGGGCAAGCAGATGCCCTACCTGGCGGTAAGCCTGGTCAACCTGGCGCTGCTGGTGGCGATGAACCGCTGGCTGTTCGCCGTGCCGCTCAAGGGCAGTGTGCTGGCCCTGGCCTGTGGTGGCGTGGCCTACCTGCTGGCCACCACCAGCCTGGGCCTGCTGATTTCAGCATTCACCCGCACCCAGATCGCCGCCATTCTCGGCACCATGATCATTACCAGCCTGCCGACCATCCAGTTTTCCGGGCTGATCGTGCCACGCTCGTCGCTGGACGGCGCGGCGGCGGTGATGGGCCAGCTGTTCCCGGCGGGCTACTTCCTCGACATCGCGGTCGGCACCTTCACCAAGGCGCTGGGCCTGCGCGAGCTGTGGCCGCAGTGCCTGATCCTGTTGGGCTTCTTTGCCGCATTCACCGGCCTGAGCCTGGCCATGCTGAAGAAGCAGGAGGCCTGACATGTCGCGCCTGAACCACACCCTGCGCCTAGGCCTGAAAGAACTGACCAGCCTGCGTCATGACAGCG
This sequence comes from Pseudomonas sp. NBRC 111140, assembly GCF_001320885.1. Taxonomy (NCBI): domain Bacteria; kingdom Pseudomonadati; phylum Pseudomonadota; class Gammaproteobacteria; order Pseudomonadales; family Pseudomonadaceae; genus Pseudomonas; species Pseudomonas sp. NBRC 111140. The sequence goes on along the minus strand of NZ_BCBQ01000021.1, from coordinate 45,714 downwards.
TACTGCTGCTGTTCCTGCTGTATGCCTTCAGCGTGGCGATCTACATGCCGGCCGCCGGCTCGGTGATCGGTGTGCACAACGCCAGCGTCGCGGTGGTGGACGAAGACCACAGCCTGCTCTCGCGCAAGCTCAGTGAAGCCCTGCAACCACCGGAGTTTCAGCCTGCCGTTCCGCTGACCGCGCAACACCTGGACCAGGCCATGGACAGCGGCCAGTACACCTTCGTGATCAACGTACCGGTGAATTTCCAGAGTGACCTGCTGGCCGGGCGCTCGCCGGAGCTGCAGATAAACGTCGATGCCACGGCCATGAGCCAGGCGTTCATGGGCGCCGGCTACATCGGCCGCATCTTCGAGCGCGAGCTGCTCGACTACAGCCAGCGGGGCAACGTGCAAAGCCCGGTGCTGATCAACCCCAAGGCGCTGTTCAACCCCAACCTGGAGGGCGGTTGGTTCCTGGCGGTGATCCAGATCGTCAACAACATCACCATCCTGGCAATCATCCTCACCGGCACCGCGCTGCTGCGCGAGCGTGAGCACGGCACCCTCGACCACCTGCTGGTGCTGCCACTGACCGCGCTGGAGATCATGCTGGCCAAGATCGGCAGCAACGCCCTGGTGGTGGTGATATGCACCTGGATTTCGTTGGTGGTGGTAGTGAAAGGCGCGCTGGGCGTGCCGTTGTCCGGCTCGATGGGGTTGTTCCTGGCCGTGACCGCGCTGTACCTGTTCGCCAGTACGGCGCTGGGTATCTTCCTCGCCACCCTGGCACGCTCGACGCCGCAGTTCGGCCTGCTGGCGATCCCGGTGATCATCCCGATGCTGTTGCTGTCCGGCGGCAGCACACCGCTGGACAGCATGCCGCAGTGGCTGCAGTGGGTGATGCAGGGGTCGCCGTCGACGCATTTCGTCAGCCTGGGGGCCGCGATCCTGTTCCGCGATGCCGGGTGGGCGGTGGTGTGGCCGGATATCCTGGCACTGGCGCTGATCGGCCTGGTGTTTTTCAGCGTGGCGCTTTCGCGGTTCCGTCGCAGCCTGGCGTCCTGACCCTGTGGGAGCGGGCGAGCCCGCGAAGCAGGCAGTGCGGTGAATGGCACCGGCTTCGCCGGTGTTCGCGGGCTCGCCCGCTCCCACAGTTGATCACTGCACGATCAGGTTGTTGAACAGCAAGTCTTCAACAATCGGCTTGCCCTCTTCCGCCTCCAGCACTTGCTGCACCTGCTTCAGTGCCTCTTGGCGCAGGTGTTCCTTGGCCTCGACATTGCTCATGCTGTCCACCGTCTGCTGAGTGAACAGCGCCACCAGCTGATTACGGATCAATGGCTCGTGGTGCTGCACCGCCTTGGCTGCTTCGTCGCCGGTCACGCGCAGGGCCACGTCGGCCTTGTACACCCGCAGCCGCGGGCCGCCGTCGAGGGCATAGTTGCCGACAAAGGGCGGGCTCAGGCTGATGTAGGCGACCTTGGGCGCCCCTTCCTTGGCTTCTTCGGCCATGGCCGCAGCCGGCAGCAGCAACGCCAGCACCATCAAGATCAACGCTTTCACGAATTCGCTCCTCAATACAGTTGGCGCCAGCTTACCCAGCACACCGCTCAAACCCAAGCCCGGGCTTATGCCGGCCCATCAGGGCAGGCCATGCTCGTTGACCCGGCAAGCGGCCCTCCTACACTTATCGGCCATTACCCGCAAAGGAATAGCCCCGATGAAAGCCGTGTTGTGCAAAACCCTGGGTCCGGCGCGCGATCTGGTACTGGAAGACGTGGCCAGCCCGCAGCCGAAGAAAAACGAGATCCTGCTGGACGTGCAGGCTGCCGGGGTCAACTTCCCCGACACGCTGATCATCGAAGGCAAGTACCAGTTCCAACCTCCACTACCGTTCTCCCCTGGCGGCGAAGCGGCGGGGGTGGTGGCTGCAGTCGGGGAAAAGGCTGGCACGTTCAAGGTGGGCGACCGGGTCATGGCGCTGACCGGCTGGGGTGCGTTCGCCGAGCAGGTGGCGGTGCCTTTCTACAACGTGCTGCCGATCCCGGCGAGCATGGACTTCACCACCGCTGCGGCGTTCGGCATGACCTACGGCACCTCGATGCACGCCCTGCGTCAGCGCGGTCAGTTACAAGCAGGCGAGACCTTGCTGGTGCTGGGCGCTTCCGGTGGGGTCGGGCTGGCGGCGGTGGAAATCGGCAAGGCCATGGGCGCGCGAGTGATCGCGGCAGCCAGCAGTGCCGAGAAACTGGCCGTGGCCAAAGCGGCCGGGGCGGATGAGCTGATCGACTACAGCCAGGCCAGCCTGCGCGAAGAAATCAAGCGCCTGACCGGCGGCCAGGGGGTCGACGTGATCTACGACCCGGTCGGTGGCGAGCTATTCGAGCAAGCGGTACGCGGGTTGGCCTGGAATGGCCGGCTGCTGGTGGTGGGTTTTGCCAGCGGCAGCATTCCCCAGCTGGCGGCCAACCTGGTGCTGCTCAAGGGTGCGGCGGTACTGGGGGTGTTCTGGGGCGCGTTTGCCCAGCGCCAGCCGCAGGATAATGCAGCCAACTTCAAGCAGCTGTTTGCCTGGCATGCCGAGGGCAAGTTGAAGCCATTGGTGTCGCAGACTTATCCACTGGCCGAGGCCGGGGCCGCCATCGAGAAGCTGGGGCAGCGCCAGGCTGTGGGTAAGTTGGTGGTGTTGGCCAAGTAAGGCAGTTCAGGCCTCTTCGCAGAAAACCCCGCGAAGAGGCCGGTAGAGGTTGTTCACACTTCGCGCAGGTTATGGCAACGCCGGAACCGCGCCTCCAGGTTGCGATCGGGCATCTGGTGGCTGCGCAAGGCATTCAACGTCTGCTCCACATAGTCGCGCGTGGTGCCATAACGCCCCTTGGCACTGGCCAGAATCTGGCTGAGCAAGGTATCCGGCAGATTCCCCGCATAACAGGGTAAATGCCGCTCCAGCACAAAGCCCAATGCCTGCACCTTGCTGCCATCGCCCAACCGGCAGCTAAGCCAGTGCGGCCGGTAGGCCGGGTACGGCATCTCCCGTTGCCATAGGGCCATCAGCGAGTCATCCAGGCTGCTTTCATCCAGCCGATAGGCAAAGCCGCTGCAGGAGCCACCACGGTCCAGGCCAAACACCAGCCCAGGGGTTTCCGGGGTGCCACGGTGTTCGTGCGACCACAGGTACAAGCCCCGGTGATAACCATGCACCCGCGCGCGCTGACGTTCCACCGAATTGCACTCGGGGCGCCAAATCAACGAACCATAAGCGAACAGCCACACAGGCCCGCCCTGATGCCGAGACATGGTCGTCTTCATGGAGTTGAACAACTGATCGTGAGTATGTTGCTGACCGAAGTCGAGTGCCGGAGGATATGAAACTTCCCAGGACATACTTTCAAGTGCCGACATAAGCTGCCGCCATTATCCCTGTGAACTACGGATGTAGCGAAATTCGATTACGTTGCAGCCCCAGGCCGCTTTACCCGGGGCGCTTGCAGTAACCATAGGCCAGAATTGCAGGAATACTCAAGCCCTCGCGTCAGTGTTTCATGCGCGGTTCCGACGACTGGGAAATACTGTTTCAGCCACTGTGAAAGTTAATGGCCAAGGCGGTAACAATTACCGCCTTATACCCATACTTGCAAACTTTGGTTATTAACCACGTGGCGCGTAGGCAAACACATCGGCACGCATGCGGTGCGCATCCATACCGGCCTCGACCAGGGCGTCGAGGGTGGCGTAGATCATGTTCGGCGAACCGCTGGCATACACATGCACGCTGTTGAGGTCGTCAATGTCTTCGCAAACCGCTTCATGCAACATGCCGCAACGGCCTTCCCAGCCGCACAGGTCGCTGACCACCTGGTGCAGGAACAGGTTAGGCAGGCGCTGCCATTCGTCCCAGTGCTCGATCTGATAGAAGTCTTCGGGCCGGCGCACGCCCCAGTACAGGTGTACCGGGTGCTTGAAGCCATTGGCTCGGCAATGCTCGAGCAGGCTGTGCATCTGGCCCATGCCGGTACCGGCGGCAATCAGCACCAACGGCCCGTCGGGCAACTCGGCCAGGTGGGTGTCGCCAAACGGCATTTCGATACGTGCCAGACCGTCACGCTTGAGTTGCTCGATCAGTTGCTGTGCGCTGGGCTCTCGCGCCAGCACGTGCAGCTCCAGCTCACGCCCGGCGTGGGGGGCGGAGGCCAGAGAAAAAGCGGCCTGCTTGCCACCCTCACGCTCGATCATCAGGTACTGCCCGGCGTGGTAGCGCGGTGGCTTGCCGGCCGGCGCGCGCAAACGCACCCGCCAGACGTCGCCACCAACGTCGACGCATTCGCTGACGCTGCACGCCAGCTTGCGCACCGGCAGCTCGCCCAAGGCGAGCACACCATCCCAGAGCAACACGCAATCCTCCAGCGGTTCGGCAATGCAGGTGAACAACTCGCCATGGTCGCGGACTTCGCCTTCCTGGCGTACCCGGCCTTCGACCAATAACGCGGCGCAGACATGGCAATTGCCATTGCGGCAGCTGTTCGGGCAGTCATAGCCCAGCCGCCGCGCTCCATCCAGGATCCGTTCCCCGGGTTCGAGCGCCAGCACCGCCCCGGACGGCTGCAACGTTACCTGCATCAATCTATTCCCAACTGATCCCACAGCTCATCGATACGGCGGGTGACGGCTTCGTCCTTGACGATAACCCGTCCCCATTCGCGTGTAGTCTCGCCCGGCCACTTGTGCGTGGCGTCCAGGCCCATCTTCGACCCCAGGCCCGATACCGGCGACGCGAAGTCCAGGTAGTCGATCGGCGTGTTGTCGATCATCACCGTATCACGCTTGGGGTCCATGCGCGTGGTAATGGCCCAGATCACATCGTTCCAGTCGCGGGCGTTGATATCGTCATCGGTGACAATAACGAACTTGGTGTACATGAACTGTCGCAGGAACGACCACACACCCAGCATTACGCGCTTGGCATGGCCCGGATACTGCTTTTTCATGGTCACCACCGCCATGCGGTACGAACAGCCTTCCGGCGGCAGGTAGAAATCGGTGATTTCCGGGAACTGCTTTTGCAGGATCGGCACGAACACTTCGTTCAGTGCCACACCGAGAATCGCCGGCTCATCTGGCGGCCGACCGGTGTAGGTGCTGTGGTAGATCGGTTTCTGCCGGTGGGTGATGCGCTCGACAGTGAACACCGGGAAGCTGTCCACTTCGTTGTAGTAGCCAGTGTGGTCGCCATAGGGGCCTTCCGGGGCCATTTCGCCTGGGTGGATCACGCCTTCCAGAATGATTTCGGCGGTGGCCGGTACCTGCAGGTTGCTGCCGCGGCACTTGACCAGCTCGGTGCGATTGCCGCGCAGCAGGCCGGCAAAGGCGTACTCGGAGAGGGTGTCCGGCACCGGGGTCACGGCACCGAGGATGGTCGCGGGGTCAGCGCCCAGGGCCACGGCGACCGGGAACGGCTGGCCGGGATTCTTCTCGCACCACTCACGGTAATCCAAGGCACCGCCACGGTGGCTCAGCCAGCGCATGATGACCTTGTTGCGGCCGATCACCTGCTGGCGGTAGATGCCCAGGTTCTGGCGGTCCTTGTTCGGGCCACGGGTCACGGTAAGGCCCCAGGTGATCAGCGGCGCCACGTCGCCTGGCCAGCAGTGCTGAATCGGCAGAGCGCCGAGGTCGACATCGTCACCCTCGACCACCACTTCCTGGCACACCGCGTCCTTGACCACTTTCGGCGCCATCGACACGACCTTCTTGAAGATCGGCAGCTTCGACCAGGCGTCCTTCAGGCCCTTGGGCGGCTCGGGCTCCTTGAGGAAGGCCAGCAGCTTGCCGATTTCCCGCAGCTCATCGACCGACTCGGCGCCCATGCCCATGGCCACCCGCTCCGGGGTGCCGAACAGGTTGCCCAGCACCGGGATGTCGAAACCGGTGGGCTTTTCGAACAGCAACGCCGGGCCTTTGGCACGCAGGGTGCGGTCGCAGACCTCGGTCATTTCCAGGACGGGGGAGATCGGAACCTGGATGCGCTTGAGCTCGCCGCGCTGTTCCAGGCCACGGATGAAGTCGCGCAAGTCGCGATACTGCATGCAGGAGCCTCGTGTTGGCCGTATCGGTCGGGGGTGCAGAGTGTAGCGCCGATAGGGCCGCAATAGCCAAAATACAGATAGCAAAAAGCCGGGTTTCCCCGGCCTTTGCGTGGTACGACGATCTTACTTGCGCTTCATCGACAGGAAGAACTCGTCGTTGGTCTTGGTCTGCTTGAGCTTGTCGACCAAGAACTCGATGGCGGCGATTTCGTCCATCGGGTGCAGCAGCTTGCGCAGGATCCACATGCGTTGCAGTTCGTCGTCGGCAGTCAGCAACTCTTCGCGGCGGGTACCGGAGCGGTTGATGTTGATGGCCGGGAACACACGCTTCTCGGCGATGCGGCGGTCCAGCGGCAGCTCCATGTTGCCGGTGCCCTTGAACTCTTCGTAGATCACTTCGTCCATCTTCGAGCCGGTTTCGACCAGCGCGGTGGCGATGATGGTCAGCGAGCCGCCTTCCTCGATGTTACGCGCAGCACCGAAGAAACGCTTCGGCTTCTCCAGGGCGTGGGCATCGACACCACCGGTCAGCACCTTGCCGGAGCTCGGGATCACGGTGTTGTAGGCACGCGCCAGACGGGTGATGGAGTCCAGCAGAATGACCACGTCCTTCTTGTGCTCGACCAGGCGCTTGGCCTTCTCGATCACCATTTCGGCAACCTGCACGTGGCGGGTTGGCGGCTCGTCGAAGGTGGAAGCAACCACTTCGCCGCGCACGGTGCGCTGCATTTCGGTCACTTCTTCCGGGCGCTCGTCGATCAGCAGGACGATCAGGTGGCACTCGGGGTTGTTACGGGTGATGTTGGCCGCGATGTTCTGCAGCATGATCGTCTTGCCCGCTTTTGGCGGGGCAACGATCAGGCCGCGCTGGCCTTTGCCGATCGGGGCGCACAGGTCGATGACGCGGCCGGTCAAGTCTTCGGTGGAGCCGTTGCCGGCCTCCATCTTCAGGCGCTTGTTCGGGAACAGCGGCGTCAGGTTCTCGAACAGGATCTTGTTCTTCGCGTTTTCCGGGCGGTCGAAGTTGATGGTATCGACCTTCAGCAGGGCGAAGTAACGCTCCCCTTCCTTCGGTGGGCGGATCTTGCCGACGATGGTGTCGCCGGTACGCAGGTTGAAACGGCGGATCTGGCTGGGCGAGACGTAGATATCGTCTGGGCCGGCCAGGTAGGACGCATCAGCCGAACGCAGGAAACCGAAACCATCCTGGAGAATCTCCAGCACGCCGTCACCCGAGATCTCTTCGCCGCTTTTCGCATGCTTCTTCAGCAGGGCGAAAATCACGTCCTGTTTGCGCGAACGGGCCATGTTTTCGATGCCCATCTGTTCGGCCATTTCCAAAAGATCGGTAATCGGCTTTTGCTTGAGTTCAGTCAGGTTCATAAGGGGAGTGACGTAATCATGTAAGAAGGGAGAATTAAGCTTCTGGCTTAATGAGGCCGCGCCGCTAGATGGCGACAGGATCGCGTACTGATTCGAATTAGGGATGCTTCGGCGACGGCGTGTAGAGGGCACTGGAAAAGCAGTGCGAGGCCGAATGTAACACTTGCTTTTTTCTGCGTCTAGTGCTCTGAAAAAGAAAAGCCCCGCATTTGCGGGGCCTTTTCACATCACAGGTGGGCGTCGAGGAACGCGGCCAGCTGCGATTTGGACAAAGCGCCAACCTTGGTGGCTTCGACGTTGCCGTTCTTGAACAGCATCAGCGTCGGGATACCGCGCACGCCGTGCTTGGCCGGGGTTTCCTGGTTCTCGTCGATGTTCAGCTTGGCGACGGTCAGTTTGCCCTCGTAGGTGGCAGCGATGTCGTCCAGAACCGGAGCGATCATCTTGCATGGGCCGCACCATTCAGCCCAGTAGTCGACCAGCACCGGGCCTTGAGCCTGCAGTACGTCGGCTTCGAAGCTGGCGTCGGTGACGTGTTTGATTTTGTCGCTCATGGAAATCTCCAAGGTCGTAAGCAATAAAAAACGTTGCCCATCATAGCCGCCCCCGCCGCCTACAGGAAGCCGCGGACGATTGAGTGTAACTATAGTTGTGCAAGAAGCCGCGAATCGAAACTGTCATGTCGCCGTCATAGAATCGAATGGCACATTGCCTTGCATCAAGGCCAGCACACCGGCTGAGTGTCACGCGTTGGCGACAGCCTGCTATCGTGGCACGATTGCCAGGTTAACGACCGAGAACAACCAGATCATGCCGCATACCATCGCGAAGAACCTGTCCCTGATCGCCGCCATCGACCTTGGCTCCAACAGTTTTCATATGGTCGTGGCCAAGGCCCACCATACCGAAATCCGCATTCTCGAGCGGCTCGGCGAGAAGGTTCAGCTAGCCGCCGGCATCGACGAAGAGCGCAAGCTCAGTGAAGAGTCTATGGAAAGAGGCCTGGATTGCCTCAAGCGCTTTTCTCAACTGATCAACGGCATGCCGGCAGGCTCCGTACGCATCGTCGGTACCAACGCCTTGCGCGAAGCGCGCAACCGCAACGAATTCATCCAGCGCGCCGAGGCCATCCTCGGCCACCCGGTCGAGGTCATCTCCGGCCGTGAAGAAGCGCGCCTGATCTACCTGGGCGTATCGCACACCCTGGCCGATACCCCCGGCAAGCGCCTGGTGGCAGACATCGGTGGCGGCAGTACCGAGTTCATCATCGGCCAGCGTTTCGAGCCGCTGCTGCGCGAAAGCCTGCAGATGGGTTGCGTAAGCTTTACCCAGCGCTACTTCCGCGATGGCAAGATCACCCCGGCCCGCTATGCCCAGGCGTACACCGCCGCGCGCCTGGAGCTGATGAGTATCGAAAATGCCCTGCACCGCCTGACCTGGGACGAGGCCATTGGCTCGTCCGGTACCATTCGCGCCATCGGTGCCGCCATCAAGGCCGGCGGCCTGGGCAATGGCGAGGTCAACGCCGAAGGCCTGGCCTGGGTCAAGCGCAAGCTGTTCAAGCTGGGCGAGGTCGACAAAATCGACTTCGACGGCGTCAAGCCGGACCGCCGGACCATCTTCCCCGCAGGCCTTGCGATTCTCGAAGCGATCTTCGATGCCCTGGAGCTGCAGCGCATGGACCACTGTGACGGTGCCCTGCGCGAAGGTGTGCTGTTCGACCTGCTCGGCCGTCACCACCACGAGGATGTGCGCGAACGCACCCTGAACTCGTTGATGGAGCGCTACCACGTGGACCAGGGCCAGGCTGCGCGTGTGGAACGCAAGGCATTGCACGCCTTCGACCAAGTGGCCGACGCCTGGGACCTTAAAGACGGAAATTGGCGCGATCTGCTTGGCTGGGCCGCGAAAATACACGAAATAGGGCTAGACATTGCCCACTATCACTACCACAAGCATGGCGCCTACCTGATCGAGCACTCCGACCTGTCGGGCTTTTCTCGCGAAGATCAGCAGATGATGGCCCTGCTGGTGCGCGGCCACCGTCGCAACATCCCCAAGGACCGTTACGCTGAGCTGGGTGATGAAGGGGTCAAGCTGCTGCGCCTGTGCGTGCTGCTGCGCTTTGCCATTCTGTTCCACCACATTCGCGGCACCCAGCAGATGCCAAAGGTAGAGCTCAAGGGCGGCGACAACAGCCTGGATGTAGCCTTCCCTGAAGGTTGGCTGGAGCAGAACCAGCTGACCCAGGCCGACTTCGCCAACGAGGCGGAGTGGCTGGCCCGGGTCGGCTTCGTCCTCAGCGTACGTTGAGGACCGGGTTGCTCAGGCGCTCCAGCAGGGTCGCCTGGGCACTGCGCGGGTTCTGATTGCCGGTCGGGGTGCTACGCACGTAGCGCCCGTCTGGCTGCAACGTCCAGGCGTGGGTGTTGTCGGTCAGGTAGCCTTCCAGCTCCTTCTTCACCCGCAGCAACAGCTTCTTGCCTTCCACCGGGAAGCAGGTCTCGACGCGCTTGTCGAGGTTGCGCTCCATCCAGTCGGCGCTGGACAGGTAGATCTGCTCTTCGCCGCCATTGAGGAAGTAGAACACCCGCGTGTGCTCGAGGAAGCGGCCGATGATCGAGCGCACCTGAATGTTGTGCGAAACCCCCGGAATACCTGGGCGCAAGCAGCACATGCCGCGCACCACCAGGTCGATTTTCACACCCGACTGGCTGGCCTTGTACAGCGCCTTGATGACCTTGGCGTCGGTCAGCGAGTTGAACTTGGCGATGATGTGCGCCGGCTTGCCTTCGAGGGCGAACTGGGTTTCCCGCGCGATCATGTCGAGCATGCCCTTTTTCAGGGTGAACGGCGCGTGCAGCAGCTTCTTCATGCGCAGGGTCTTGCCCATGCCGATCAGCTGGCTGAACAGCTTGCCAACGTCCTCGGTGAGGGCGTCGTCAGAGGTCAGCAGGCTGTAGTCGGTGTACAGGCGGGCGTTGCCGGCGTGGTAGTTGCCGGTACCCAGGTGCGCATAACGCACGATCTCGCCCTGTTCGCGGCGCAGGATCAGCATCATCTTGGCGTGGGTCTTGAACCCGACCACGCCGTAGATCACCACCGCACCGGCCGCTTGCAGGCGGCTGGCCATCTGCAGGTTGGACTCTTCGTCGAAGCGCGCACGCAACTCGATCACCGCAGTGACCTCCTTGCCGTTACGCGCCGCGTCCACCAGGGCGTCGACGATTTCCGAGTTGGCCCCGGAGCGGTACAGGGTCTGGCGCACGGCGAGCACATGTGGGTCCTTGGCGGCCTGGCGCAGCAGGTCGACCACCGGGGTGAAGGACTCGAACGGGTGCATCAGCAGGATGTCCTGCTTGCTGATCACGCTGAAAATGTTGTCGGCGTTCACCAGCAGCTTGGGGATTGCCGGGGTGAACGGCGTGTACTGAAGCTCCGGGTGGCTGTCCAGGCCGGTAATGCTGAACAGGCGGGTGAGGTTGACCGGGCCATTGACCTGGTACAGCTCGCTTTCGCTGAGGCTGAACTGCTTGAGCAGGTAGTCCGACAGGTGTTTCGGGCAGGTGTCGGCCACTTCCAGGCGCACGGCATCGCCGTAACGGCGCGAGAACAGCTCACCACGCAGAGCACGGGCCAGGTCGTCGACTTCTTCGGAGTCCAGCGCCAGGTCGGCGTTACGGGTGAGGCGGAACTGGTAGCAGCCCTTCACCTTCATGCCCTGGAACAGGTCGTCGGCGTGCGCGTGGATCATCGACGACAGGAACACGTAGTTGGCACCCGGGCCACCCACCTCTTCAGGCACGCGGATGACCCGTGGCAGCAGGCGTGGGGCAGGGATGATCGCCAAGCCCGAATCGCGACCGAAGGCGTCCACACCCTCAAGCTCGACGATGAAGTTGAGGCTCTTGTTCACCAGCAACGGGAACGGGTGGGTCGGGTCGAGGCCGATCGGGGTGATGATCGGGGCGATTTCGTCGCGGAAATAGCGGCGCACCCAGGTCTTGAGTTTGGGCGTCCAGTAACGACGGCGAATGAAGCGAATCTGATGCTTTTCCAGCTCCGGCAGCAGCACGTCATTGAGGATCGCGTACTGGCGCTCTACCTCGATGTGCACCAGTTCGCTGATACGCGCCAACGCCTGGTGCGGCTGCAAGCCATCGGCACCGGCCTGTTCACGGGCAAAATTGATCTGCTTCTTCAACCCGGCCACGCGGATCTCGAAGAACTCATCGAGGTTGCTGGAGAAGATCAGCAGGAACTTGAGCCGTTCAAGCAACGGGTAGTTCTCGTCCAGTGCCTGTTCCAGCACGCGGATGTTGAACTGCAACTGCGAGAGTTCGCGATGAATGTACAGGCTGCTGTCGTCCAGGCCAGGGACAGTGATTGCCGGGGCCGGTGCGGGCACCGGGGCCACAGGCTCGGCCACCTGCTCCGCTACGGGCTCGGGCGCCGGCGGCAGGTCAGGCGGGGTCTGCACCATCTCTTCTGGGAGCTCCTGGGCATCCTTGATCGCGACAGGGGTGAGCACTTCATTATTCATCTGGCGTTCCTGAGGACGTTAACGCCCTATCATCAATTGAGCGGCAAGATAAGCGCCCATTATGACGCCTGTGTTACACACCAGGGCAAGCCATGGCGCGTGGCCTCTGGCATTGTCTGTGTAGGAATTGTTCACGTCGAGACACATTTGGACACTTTCACGAATGCGCGCGAAGGGGTAGGCTTCGCGTTCATTTCGCCAGCACCTCAGAAAATGCTTCAACAATTCCTGCAGGATTTCGGCTACTTTGCCCTTTTTCTAGGCACCTTCTTCGAAGGCGAGACCATCCTGGTGCTTGCGGGTTTCCTTGCGTTCCGTGGTTACATGGACATCAAGCTGGTGTGCCTGGTGGCCTTCTTCGGCAGCTACGCGGGCGATCAGCTGTGGTACTTCATGGGCCGCCGCCACGGGCGCAGGATCCTGGCGCGCAAGCCGCGCTGGCAGGCAATGGGTGACCGGGCGCTGGACCACATCCGCCGCCATCCTGATATTTGGGTGCTGAGTTTTCGCTTCGTCTATGGCCTGCGCACGGTCATGCCGGTGGCCATTGGCCTGTCGGGCTATCCACCCCGCCGCTATCTGCTGCTGAACGGCATTGGCGCGGCTATCTGGGCAATCGCCCTGGGCGCGGCCGCGTACCACTTCGGCGCCATTCTCGAAGGCCTGCTGGGCAACGTGAAACGTTACGAGCTATGGGTGCTCGGCGGCCTGGTGGCGCTGGGCGGCCTGCTGTGGCTGCGTCGGCGCTTCCGCACCCTGCGCGCGGAGCGCAAGGCGGCGGGCCTGGCCCAGGCCCCAGAGGCTGAGCAAGCTGTAAGCCACGAGCAGGAACCAGGCCAGCGGCGCGACCACCGCTAAGCCCAAGGCGCCGGCCAGGTACAACGCCGGCGCATTCAGCAGCAGCCGCGCCAGCTCCAGGCGCGCAGCCCAGCGCCGGTTCTCCAGCAAAGCGCCCAGCACGAACAGACCAAACGCCATCAGCGACCAGCCGAGCACCAGCGCGGCGATCGGCACGCGGTCGGCCACATCCATCAGGTAGCTGCCCAAAGCCACATACACCACGAACTGCGCCGCCACGTAGGCTTGTTGCGCGCGGCCCAGGGCAATCTCGAACTTGCGAAACAGCGCCAGGTCCTGCTTGGCCTGCGGGTAGCGCGCAGCCACGTCGGCCGGGCGCCAACCGGTGGGCATGAACCAGATGCGCAGCTTGTCCCACAGGCTGGCGGTGTGCCGGGCGTCATGCCAGAGCTGGGCATAGAACTGCAGGTTGGCCCACAGCGGGTTCCAGCTGGCCAACGGTGTCGTCACCCCGAACACCACCGGCTCGGCCGGGTCTTCCTCTTTGAAGGTGCCGAACAGACGGTCCCAGAGAATGAACACACCGCCGTAATTGCGATCCAAGTAAGCAGGGTTTTGCGCATGGTGGACGCGATGGTTGGATGGTGTGATCAACACCCACTCGAGCCAGCCAAGCTTGGGGATGTGTCGGGTATGCACCCAGAACTGATACAGCAGGTTGAGCGAGGCCACGGTGATGAACACCAGTGGCGGTACGCCCACCAGCGCCAGCGGCAGGTAGAACAGCCACGAGAAGATGAACCCGCTACTGGTCTGGCGCAGCGCCGTGGTGAGGTTGTACTCCTCGCTCTGGTGATGCACCGAGTGTGCGGCCCACAGCACGTTGCGCTCATGCCCCAGGCGATGCAGCCAGTAGTAACAGAAGTCGTACAGGACAAAGGCCAGCAGCCATACCCACCACGCCTCTGCCGGCAACCGCAAAACCGCCAGGTGTTCGAAGGCCAGCGCATAGGTGACCAGCCCTACCCCTTTGGTCAGCAGCCCGGTACTGGTCGACAGTGCGCCGGTGCTAAGGCTGTTGATCGAGTCGGCCAGGGTGAAATTGCGCTGGCCACGCACGCGGTCAGCTACCAGCTCGACGGCAATCAGCACAAAGAAGAACGGCACGGCCAGCAGTATCAGGTCCATGGGCACGACCTCAGGCGTTATCCACCAAGATTAGGCCGCACTCGCGGGAATCCCTATGGCGACATCTGCCAAACTAGAGGACATTTAGCGCCTCGACACTGGAGTAGTGAACATGACAAAAAAAGTAGCGGTGATTCTTTCCGGCTGTGGCGTGTACGACGGCGCCGAAATCCACGAAAGCGTGATCACCCTGCTGCGCCTCGACCAGCGCGGTGCGCAGGTGCAGTGCTTCGCGCCGAACATTGCACAGATGCACGTCATCAACCACCTGACCGGCGAGGAAATGCCCGAGTCGCGTAATGTGCTGGTGGAATCGGCGCGCATAGCCCGCGGCGAGGTCAAGGACATCCGCGAGGCCAAGGCCGAGGACTTCGATGCGTTGATCGTGCCAGGCGGTTTTGGGGCGGCAAAGAACCTCTCCAATTTTGCCGTGGAAGGTGCCAACTGCAGCATCAACCCGGACGTACTGACCCTGGCCGAAGCCTTTGCCGACGCCTGCAAGCCGGTTGGGCTGATCTGCATCTCGCCGGCACTGGCCGCGAAGATCTACGGGCCGGGCGTGGTCTGCACCATCGGCAGCGACGCCGGCACGGCGGCGGCGGTCGAGAAGATGGGCGGTACCCATGAGGAGTGCGATGTGCACGATATTGTCGAAGACTCCCAGCGCAAACTGGTGACTACGCCGGCTTACATGGAAGCCAAGTCGATCAGCGAAGCGGCGGGGGGCATCTACAAGCTGGTGGACCGGGTGCTGGAACTGACACACGAGTAAGCACCGAAAGCGGCGCGGCCTTCTGTGCCTCGCGAAAGGGCCGCAACGCGCCCCTTTCGCGACACAAGGCCGTTCCCACAGAGAACCGCAAGCTCTTCAGGACTTGGACAGCCGGGCAATGATCCGGTCCAGCGCATTGGCAAATGCCTGCTTCTCCCGCTCGCCGTAAGCGCCCTGCCCACCCCCCACCTGGCCCTGCTCGCGCAGCTCGGTGAACAGGTTGCGCGCCGCCAGGCGGTCGCCCATGTTGCGTTCGTCGAACTCTCGCCCACGCGGGTCCAGTGCCGCCACGCCCTTTTTCACCAGGCGGTCGGCCAGCGGTACGTCACTGCAGATCACCAACTCGCCAGGCACGGCGTGCTCGACCAGGTAATCGTCGGCCGCGTCCATGCCGCTGGGTACCACAATCAGGCGCACGATCGCGAACGCCGGCTTGGCCACGGCCTGCCCCGCCACCATCACCACCTCGAACTTGCGCTTGAGGGCGAACTTGACGATCAGATCCCTGGCCGCTTTGGGGCAGGCATCGGCATCGATCCATACACGCATCGGAAATTCTCGACTTGGACTCAATGCGCCCATCATGCCTGAAGCACAGCGAAAGCTGGAGCGCGAGAACGCTGGAAAAATGGCGCCAGAATTACAATTACTGCTTATCCGACCCCGCCACTCAGGCTAAACTCGCCACAGCTTCACTGGCCTGCCCGAGCGCGCAATGAACCACCCTCACGAAATCCGCCCCGACCTGGACGAAGGCATCGACCGCAAGGTCCTGGCGACATTGCGTGCGCGCTTCCTGCAGTTAAACCAAGGGCGGCTGCAGCGGGCAATGGAAGGCCTGTCGACACGTCAGCAACAGGTACTGACGCTGCTACCGCTGCTGTTTCACGTAAACCACCCGCTGTTGCCAGGCTACGTCTCGGGCAGTACGCCTGCCGGCGTATCGGGCTATGCGCCAGGTGCCGAGCTGGTGGCGGAGGCCCAGCGCCTGGCGCGCTCGTTCACCTACAAGGCCGCGCATGGCAACCCGCCACGTCCGATTCACGGCCTGTTCCTGATGGGCAGCCTGGGCTCGCTGGCCCAGGCCGAGCACAGCGACATGGACCTGTGGGTGTGCCACGCACCCGGCTTGCCCGAACACCAGTTGGATGAACTGCGCCGCAAGTGCCAGCAACTGGAGGCCTGGGCGGCAAGCCTGGGAGCCGAAGCACACTTTTTCCTGATCGACACGCAGGGCTTCGCCCATGGCGAGCGCGATGGCCAGCTCGGCTCCGACGACTGTGGCACCACCCAGCACTACTTGCTGCTGGACGAGTTCTACCGCACCACCCTGTGGCTGGCCGGGCGCACACCGCTATGGTGGCTGGTGCCGGTGTATCAGGAACACAACTACCACAGTTATACCCAGACCCTGCTGTCCAAGCGGTTCATCCGCAGCCATGACGCCCTCGACCTCGGCAACCTGGCGCACATTCCGCCCGGCGAGTTCGTCGGCGCCGGCCTGTGGCAGTTGTTCAAAGGTATCGACTCGCCCTACAAATCGCTGCTCAAACTGCTGCTGACCGAAGCCTACGCCAGCGAACACCCTGCCGTGCGCTGCCTGAGCCTGGACTACAAGCAGGCCGTGTTCGCCAACCAGCTAGACCTCGACGAGCTCGACCCCTACGTGATGGTTTACCGGCGCATCGAACGCTACCTGCTGCAACGTGGCGAACACGCGCGCCTGGAGCTGGTACGCCGCAGCCTGTACCTCAAGGTGAACAAGAAGCTCAGCGACCAGGGTCGCAGCATGGGCTGGCAACGCCGGCTGCTGCAGCGCCTGACCGACGAGTGGGGCTGGAGCCAGCAACAGCTGGCCTTGCTGGACAGCCGCCGTCAATGGAAAGTGCAACAGGTTGCTGTCGAGCGCCGCGAACTGGTGGCCGAGCTGAACCACAGTTACCGCTTCCTCAGCCAGTTCGCGCTCACCCAGAACGCCAGCAGCCGCGCCGACCAGCGCGACCTCAATGTACTGGGCCGGCGCCTGTATGCGGCGTTCGAGCGCCGCGCCGGCAAGGTCGAAGTGATCAACCCCGGTATCGCCCCAGACCTCGCCGAAGGCACCTTGACCTTGGTCCAGGCACCCAACCGCAAGGAGCCGGGCAACCACCACTGGGAGCTTTACAGCGGCAACTTGAGCACCCACGAGGTGGAGCACTTCAGCCCGATCAAGCGCTGCCGCGAGCTGCTCGAGCTGCTCGCCTGGGCCCATCGCAACGGCGTGATCGACAGCAGCACCCGCCTGGCGCTGCACCCAGGCAGTAGCGACCTTGGCGAGTACGAGCTGTTCAACCTGCTGGGCTGCCTGCAGCAGAGCATTCCCCTGCCCTTGCCGACCGTCAGTGAAGTGCGCCTGCTGCAGCCCAGCGTTGCCGACGAGGTGCTGTTGCTGGTCAATGTCGCCATCGACCCGCTGCGCCATCACCGCGACCTGAACATTCTGATGACCACCGAGCGCACCGACTCGCTGAGCTACGCCGGCGTGCGCGAAAACCTGGTGCTGACCCTGGACCAGGTCACCATCAACAGCTGGAACGAGGTGCTGGTCCAGCGCTATGACGGCGAGCACGCACTGGTGCGCTGCCTGCGCGATTTCCTCAACAGCCCGGTACTGCACGGCCACCGGCCGCGGGTGCGGGTGCGCTGCTTCTGCCAGAGCCGCGCCCAGGCCATCGGCCAGCGTGTAGAGGAGATTTTCGACACCGTGCAACTGCTGCTGGACCAGGGGCTGCACCATCGCTACCTGCTGCAGGTAGCCCAGCACACCCATGTACTGGAGCTGCTACCCCAGCATGTCAGCCTGACCACCCTGGACGAGCATGAGGCGCTGCTAGCCTACCTGGGCGAAGAGCGCGGCGCCTACAGCCCGCTGTACCTGGACGCCAACGCCCTGCAAGACCACGACCTGCGCCTGGTACTGGAGCACGGCAGGCCGGCCTGTATCCAGGTGTTCTATCGCCTGCAGGACGGTTGGGCCGAGCTGTATGTGTTGGATGAGTACAACGCGCTGTGGCAACAACGCCTGCCATTGCATGACGAAACGCACTTGCTGCTGCCGCTGCAACGCTTTCTGCGCTCGGTGGTGATGCGTCGCGATGCCCGCCTGCCGCTCGACGGCCTGCGGCCGGCCTCGCTGGATATCCACTATGCGCAGCTTCTGCCCTCTGGCGCAGGCAAGGCACGCAGCATCGAGCCGCGCCTGGCCCCGATCGAGGGCAGCGACCAGCCTTACTATGAGGTGCAGGCGATCATCCAGGCCGGGGTCGCGGGCGCGGCGCATGTGACGCTGTATTGCGACCAACAGGAGTTTTCCGAGCTGGAGCATGGCGAGCAGCTGTATGCGGTGGTGGCCCGGCAGATCATTGGCCAGCGCCACGGCGCAGGGCAGTACCAGTGCTATATCACCGACCTGGATTTATCCGAGTTGCTGGATGACCGGCTGGGGGCGACGCAGGTGTACCTGAGCTACAAGCGGGTGCTGGAGCAGGCTTTGAATGAGGGGCTGGAGCAGGTTTTGGCGCAAAGCGCCTGAATTGCCGGGGGTGCTTTGCACCCCATCGCGACACAAGGCCGCTCCTACAGGGGAATGCGATTCCTTGTAGGAGCGGCCTTGTGTCGCGATGGGCCGCAAAGCGGCCCCCTTGGCCCTTACAGGTCGAAATCGCCCGCCGCTTCCGGTTGGTATTCCACTTCCAGCAGCTTCAGCTTGAGGGTCTTGCCACCCGGTGCCGGCCAGTCGATCTGCTCGCCCACCGACAACCCCAGCAAGGCGCAGCCAATGGGCGCCAGGATCGAAACCTTGCCTTCCGGCCCGGCATCCTTCGGGTAAACCAACGTCAGGTGGTAATCCTTGCCGCTGGCTTCCTCACGGCAGTGCACGCGCGAGTTCATGGTCACCACGCCCGCTGGCACTTCCTCGTGACCGACCACCTGCCCGGCGCGGTCCAGCTCGTCCTGCAAGGCGAGCACACCCGGCGTACTCTCGTCGAGGCTGTCGATCAGACGCTCCAGACGTTGTACGTCCAATCGGGTGAGGATGAGGGAAGGCTTGGTGCTCATGATCCAGTCAGACTCCTTTGAACAGGCAGTTTTCAATGTGCAAATAAAGCAAAACCCCGCCCAAGGGCGGGGTTTGAGAAGGCTTTGGCGTCACCGACGCAGAACCCGACACTACCACAGCCGGGTAAATACTCAAGCCCCTGCGCTCAGTGTGCCTTAGCCTGGTCGCGCAAGGCCTGGGCCTCGCGGCAGATCTGCCGACGCCGTTCGTCGTCAGCCGAGCGCCATTCGCGGATGTGCTCGACATGCCGGTGGCAACCTGTGCACACCCGCTGTTCGTCCAGCCGGCATACGCTGATGCACGGCGATGGCACGGCGGGGCTGACGTTGCTGTAAAGCGGCTTGGGCGGCCGAGCCTGGGCGCTGCTCATGTCAGATCTCGTCGAAGTCCAGCTTCTCGCCGGCCCGCTCCCAGACGATGCGCTCGAGCATTTCGCCCAGCAGTTCTTCGCTCTTTTCGCACACCCACTTCTTGCTCTCTTCGTCGTAGTCGAAGTGGAAACCACCGGAACGGTCGGCCAGCCACAGCTGGCGCAGCGGCTCCTGGCGGCTGAAGATCAGTTGGGCGCCGCCCTCGAACTTGACGGTAAGGACGCCGGCGGAGTTCTCCATGTCCAGGTCCATGCCGCTCTCGTCGAACAGGTCTTCCAGGGCCTGTTGGGTCGCGTCGACCAGATCATGGAAACGCGCTTCACTCAAACTCATTGCAGGAACCTCGAAATTGGCTGCGTTACAGGCAAGCCGGGCAAGATACGGGCGCTTGCCGCCGAATGCAAAGATTAGCCACTGAAGGGGGTAAGAATAGCCCGCCCGGCGGACCGGTCCTTGCATAGGCAAGCCGCCGGTCGCTCGGTATACTCGGGCGCAATACTGCATTTTTCTAAGGATTTCACCCATGAAGCGCCTGATTTCCTCCTTCGCGGCGCTGGTCGCTGTTGCCTGCCTCGTTTCTGCCTGCGGCCAGAAAGGCCCGTTGTATCTGCCTGAAGACGGCGATAACGGCAAAGCGCACAAGGCGCACCAGCACCAGCCCAAAGCCAAGCCGGCCCCGGTACAAGAGCAGCAGCCCGAACTGCAGCCCGAGCCCGAGCAGTCGCCAGCGCAGTAAGGAAACCAGATGAACGCTTTCAACTACCGCGACGGTGAGCTGTTCGCGGAAGGCGTGGCCCTGTCGGCCATCGCCGAGCGCTACGGCACCCCCACCTACGTGTATTCGCGCGCCCACATCGAGGCCCAGTACCGTAGCTACGCCGATGCCCTGCAAGGCACTGAACACTTGGTGTGCTTCGCGGTAAAGGCCAACTCCAACCTGGGCGTACTGAATGTACTGGCGCGCCTGGGCGCAGGTTTCGACATTGTCTCCGGCGGTGAGCTGGAGCGCGTGCTGGCCGCTGGCGGGCGCGCAGACCGCGTGGTCTTCTCCGGCGTCGGTAAAACCCGTGAAGACATGCGCCGCGCCCTGGAAGTTGGCGTGCACTGCTTCAACGTCGAATCCACCGACGAACTGGAGCGCCTGCAAGTAGTGGCCGCTGAAATGGGCAAGGTTGCCCCGGTGTCGCTGCGCGTCAACCCGGACGTCGATGCCGGTACCCACCCTTACATCTCCACAGGCCTCAAAGAAAACAAGTTCGGCATCGCCATCGCCGACGCCGAGGCCATCTACGTGCGTGCCGCGCAGCTGCCGAACCTGGAAGTGGTCGGTGTCGACTGCCACATTGGCTCGCAGCTGACCACCGTGGAGCCGTTCCTCGACGCACTCGACCGCCTGCTGGTACTGGTCGACCGCCTGGCCGAATGCGGTATCCACCTGCGCCACCTGGACTTGGGCGGCGGTGTTGGCGTTCGCTACCGCGACGAACAGCCGCCGCTGGTGGCCGACTACATCAAAGCCATCCGCGAGCGCGTGGGCGAGCGCGACCTGGCCCTGGTGTTCGAGCCGGGCCGCTACATCGTGGCCAACGCTGGCGTGCTGCTGACCCGTGTGGAATACCTCAAGCACACCGAACACAAGGACTTCGCCATCATCGATGCGGCGATGAACGACCTGATTCGGCCGGCCCTGTATCAAGCCTGGATGGGTGTCAGCGCGGTCAAGCCTCGTGCGGGCGAAGGCCGTGCCTACGACCTGGTCGGCCCTATCTGCGAGACCGGCGACTTCCTTGGCAAGGACCGCGTGCTGAACCTGGCCGAAGGTGACTTGCTGGCCGTAGCGTCTGCGGGCGCCTATGGTTTTGTCATGAGTTCCAACTACAACACCCGTGGCCGTTGCGCTGAAATCCTGGTCGACGGCGACCAGGCGTTCGAAGTACGCCGCCGCGAGACCATCGCCGAACTGTACGCTGGCGAAAGCCTGCTGCCGGAGTAAGCCCATGCTGCTGCGTTTTACCAAGATGCATGGGCTGGGCAATGACTTCATGGTCCTCGACCTGGTCAGCCAGCACGCGCATATCCAGCCCAAGCACGCCAAGCAATGGGGTGATCGCCATACCGGCATCGGCTTCGACCAATTGCTGATCGTCGAGGCGCCGAACAACCCGGAAGTGGACTTCCGCTACCGCATCTTCAATGCCGACGGCTCCGAGGTCGAGCAATGTGGCAACGGTGCCCGTTGTTTCGCCCGCTTCGTGCTGGACAAGCGCCTGACTGCGAAAAAGCGCATTCGTGTGGAAACCAAGAGCGGCATCATCGTGCTGGACGTGCAGAACGACGGCCAGGTGAGTGTCGACATGGGCCCGCCGCGCTTCATCCCTGCCGAAATCCCCTTCGTCGCCGACGCACAGGCGCTGAGCTACCCACTGGAAGTCGACGGCCAGCTGCATTCGATTGCCGCCGTGTCCATGGGTAACCCGCACGCCGTGCTGCGTGTCGACGACGTGCGTACTGCCCCCGTGCATGAGCTGGGCCCGAAGATCGAAAACCACCCACGCTTCCCGCAGCGGGTGAATGCCGGCTTCATCCAGGTCATCGACCGCCACCGCGCCAACTTGCGCGTGTGGGAACGCGGCGCGGGCGAAACCCAGGCCTGCGGCACCGGCGCCTGCGCCGCAGCCGTGGCAGCCATCAGTCAGGGCTGGATGGACTCTCCGGTGTCCCTCGACCTGCCCGGCGGGCGCCTGCACATCGAATGGGCCGGCCCCGGCAAGCCCGTAGTGATGACCGGCCCGGCCGTACGCGTCTACGAAGGACAGGTTCGTCTCTAAGCGAGTAACCGCCATGACCGATCAGCCCAAGGTTGTACCCAAGCAGTCCACCGAACTCGATGCCGAAGCGGTGGTCGCCTACCTGCGCGCCCACCCCACCTTCTTCGCCGAGCACGACGAGCTGCTGATCGAACAGCACATCCCGCACCAGCGTGGTGACAGCGTGTCGCTGGTGGAGCGCCAGCTCAAGCTGCTGCGTGACCGCAACATCGAAATGCGCCATCGTCTGTCGCAACTGATGGACGTGGCCCGCGACAACGACCGGCTGTTCGACAAGACCCGCCGGCTGATCCTTGACCTGCTGGATGCCGGCAGCCTGGAAGACGTGGTCATGGCGGTCGAAGACAGCCTGCGTCAGGAGTTCCAGGTGCCCTTCGTCAGCTTGATCCTGTTCGGCGACAACGTCGCGCCGGTCGGGCGCTGGGTCAGCAACGCCGAGGCCCAGCAGGCCATCGGCGCCCTGCTGGGCGGCGGCAAGACGGTCAGCGGCAACCTGCGCGAGCACGAGCTGGCCTTCCTGTTCGGCGAGGAACAGCGCCGGGAAGTAGGCTCCAGTGCCGTGGCCACCCTTGAGTACCAGGGGCTGCATGGGGTGCTGGCCATCGGCAGCCGCGACCCGCAACACTACAAGAGCAGCGTCGGCACCCTGTTCCTCGGCTACATCGCCGAAGTACTCGGCCGCGTTGTGCCACGCGTTACCCAGACCCTGCGCTCGGTACGCTGATGGAACGCCAGCTGGAGGCTTATTGCGCACACCTGCGCAACGAGCGCCAGGTATCGGAGCACACCTTGCTGGGCTACCGCCGTGACCTGGACAAGGTCATCGCCTACTGCAAGGAACACGGGATTGCCGACTGGCAGGCGCTGCAGATCCAGCAACTGCGCCAGCTGATCGCCCGCCTGCACCACCATGGCCAGTCTTCGCGCAGCCTGGCGCGGCTACTGTCGGCCGTGCGCGGCCTGTACCGCTACCTCAACCGCGAAGGCCTGTGCCAGCACGACCCAGCCACCGGCCTGAGCGCGCCCAAGGGTGAGCGCCGCTTGCCCAAGGTGCTGGACACCGACCGCGCTCTGCAATTGCTCGATGGCGGCGTCGACGACGACTTCATCGCCCGACGCGACCAGGCGATCCTTGAGCTGTTCTATTCGTCGGGCCTGCGCCTGTCCGAGCTGACCAACCTCGACCTCGATCACCTCGACCTCGCCGCCGGCCTGGTACAGGTACTGGGCAAGGGCGGCAAGGCCCGCGTACTGCCTGTTGGCCGCAAGGCGCGCGAGGCGCTGCAGGCGTGGTACCGCCTGCGCGGCATTGGCAACCCGCGCGACCGCGCGGTGTTCATTACCCGCCAGGGCAACCGCATCAGCCCCCAGGCCGTCCGGCTGCGGGTAAAGGCCGCCGGTGAGCGCGAGCTGGGCCAGCACCTGCACCCGCACATGCTTCGCCATTCCTTCGCCAGCCATGTGCTGGAATCGTCCCAGGACCTGCGTGCGGTGCAAGAGCTGCTCGGCCATGCCGACATCAGCACCACGCAGATCTACACCCACCTGGACTTCCAGCACCTGGCCGCGGTGTATGACAGCGCCCACCCTCGGGCCAAACGCAGCAAGGGCAATGACTCATGAGCATCAAGCTGATCACCTTCGACCTGGACGATACCCTGTGGGACACCGCGCCAGTGATTGCCACTGCCGAAGTCGTGCTGCGCGACTGGCTCGAAGCCAACGCCCCGATCCTTGGCGGCGTGCCGGTGGAGCACCTGTTCGCCATCCGCGAGCGCCTGGTACAAGCCGAGCCCGGCCTCAAGCACCGCATCAGCGCCCTGCGCCGGCGCGTGCTGTTCCATGCCTTGGAAGAGGTCGGCTACAGCGAGAAACATGCGCAGGAACTGGCCAACGAAGGTTTCGAAGTATTCCTGCATGCCCGCCATCAGGTGGAGATCTTCCCCGAAGTGCAACCGGTGCTGGAGATTCTGCGCCACCACTACACCCTGGGCGTGGTCACCAACGGCAACGCCGATGTGAGCCGGCTGGGGCTGGCGGACTACTTCCGCTTTGCCCTGTGCGCTGAGGACCTCGGTATCGGCAAGCCGGACCCGGCGCCGTTTCTGGAAGCCCTACGCCGTGGAGAATCGGAAGCCAGCGCGGCGGTGCACATTGGCGATCACCCCGGCGATGACATCGCTGGCGCCCAGCGCGCCGGTCTGCGTGCGGTATGGTTCAACCCACAGGGTAAGGCATGGGCGGGCGAACAGGCACCGGATGCCGAGATCCAGCGCCTGTCGCAGCTGCCCGACATCCTTTCGCGCTGGCGTTGAAGGCCCGGCCTGCACAGCAACCTGTTCTGAACAACAGGCACAAAAAAGCCCGCAGCGACGGCGGGCTTTTTTGCGATCAGCCACTCAGATAGGGCGGCTGCCGTACTTGTTGTCCGGCTTCTTGGGCGGGTCGGCGACCACGTTGGCCTCGACTTCCTGCACCTTGCCACCGCGCGAAAGGAACTCTTCCATCGCCTTGGCCAGGGCATCACGCTCTTTCTGCTTGGCTTCCATGCTCGGCATCTCGTCTACCGAGACCGCCGCCTTGGATTTGCCCTTGGCAGCGGGTGCCGGGCTGCTGTCGTCATCGCCAGCATCTTCGGCGCCGTCGTCAGCCGCCGCTTCGAGGCCTTCATCAGCCTCGTCTTCGTCGCCTACTTCGAGGTCATCATTTTCCAGATCGTCGTCGCTCATGTTCTACCTCATGACTTGCGAAAAGCAGGTTAGTTATAGACCAGTGCAGCCGTAGACCGGCAGCCACCAGTGAAAATTCAACTGGCCGTGGGTTAGGCCACTGCCCTTGGGTCGGCACTCCTGATGGGAGGCGGCACCCAGCAGGCCCTGCTCCTGGCAGGACCTGACAAATCCATTAACCCCTGCTGGCCACACGCTATTGGCAAGCCTAGCAAAGGCTGGCGAAGTGTGTGGACTACACGTCAAACACCCTTCGGCGCGCATTCTAGCGCGCCCGTGGAAAAAGCAAAGCTCCATAAACGCCCTACGACTTGTAAGTTTTTTACCTACGTCGCGAACGTGTCGAATAAACCGTTTGCCGAGCGCGAAATGCTGAAAATCTGACAAAAAAATGCCCGGCAAGCCGGGCAAATTTTTACCGCGTCGCAGTTACAGGTTGTAGCCGCGTTCGTTGTGCTGAGCCAGGTCGAGGCCGACCGACTCTTCTTCTTCGTTGACCCGCAGGCCCATCACCACATCCAGCACCTTGAGGATCACGTAGGTGACGATGGCGGTGTACACCACGGTGAAGATCACGCCCTTGGCCTGGATCCAGACCTGCATGCCGATGTCGGTGACGGTACCGAAGCCGCCCAGTGCAGGGGCTGCGAACACGCCGGTGAGGATGGCGCCGATGATGCCGCCGATTCCGTGCACGCCGAAAGCGTCCAGCGAGTCGTCATAGCCCAGCTTGCGCTTGAGGGTGGTGGCACAGAAGTAGCAGATCACACCCGACGCCAGGCCAATCACCAGAGCGCCCATCGGGCCCACGGTGCCTGCAGCCGGGGTAATGGCGACCAGGCCGGCAACCACACCCGAGGCGATGCCCAGGGCACTGGGTTTACCGTGGCCGATCCACTCGGCGAACATCCAGCCCAGTGCCGCAGCGGCAGTGGCGATCTGGGTGACCAGCATGGCCATGCCGGCGGTGCCGTTGGCCGCAGCGGCGGAGCCTGCGTTGAAGCCGAACCAGCCGATCCACAGCATGGCCGCGCCCATCAGGGTATAGCCCAGGTTGTGCGGGGCCATCGGCGTGGTCGGGTAGCCTTTGCGCTTGCCCAACACCAGGCAGCAGACCAGGCCTGCGATACCGGCGTTGATGTGCACCACGGTGCCGCCAGCGAAGTCCAGCACGCCCCAGTCCCACATCAGTGCGCCGTCACCACTCCACACCATGTGCGCGATAGGCGCATACACCAGGGTGAACCAGATACCCATGAACACCAGCATCGCGGAGAACTTCATGCGCTCGGCGAAGGCACCGACGATCAGCGCCGGGGTGATGATGGCAAATGTCATCTGGAAGGTGATGAATACCGCTTCAGGGAACAGCGCGGTGGCCGAGGTCAAGTTCTCGGGCGTCACGCCGCTGAGAAAGGCTTTGGAGAAACCGCCAACGAAGGAGTTGAAGTTGAGCACGCCCTTTTCCATACCGGTGGTATCGAAGGCCATGCTGTAGCCGTAAACGACCCAGAGAATGCTCATCAGGCCGGTGATTGCAAAGCACTGCATCATCACCGACAGCACGTTCTTGGAACGCACCATGCCGCCATAGAACAGGGCCAGGCCCGGAATGGTCATGAACAGCACCAGCGCCGTTGCGGTCAGCATCCAGGCGGTATCGCCGGAGTTCAGCGCTGGGGCAGCTTCCTCTGCCAGGGCAAGCCCGGGCATTACGAGGGACAATAGGGCTCCTAGCCCTGCGATCTTACGCAGAGTCATGTTGTTTTCTCCTGGGGCGTTGGGTTTGGTGAGGCTTTTTTGCTGCTTAGATCGCGTCGGTATCGGTTTCGCCGGTACGGATACGGATTGCCTGCTCCAGATTCACCACGAAAATCTTGCCGTCACCGATCTTGCCGGTGTTGGCTGCCTTGGTGATGGCTTCGATTACCCGATCAAGGTCCTTGTCATCGATGGCGACATCGATCTTCACCTTGGGCAGGAAATCGACCACATATTCAGCACCGCGATACAGCTCGGTGTGGCCCTTCTGCCGACCGAAGCCTTTGACTTCGGTGACGGTGATGCCCTGCACGCCGATTTCCGACAGCGACTCGCGCACGTCGTCCAGCTTGAACGGCTTGATGATGGCTGTGACTAGCTTCATGAAACTCTCTCCCGATTTGGTGGACTTGCCCCAGGAAAACAAACCCGTCTCAAGTCTAAGCGCAGCGCTTGGCTTTGTAACGCGTCGTCGGTATACGGCTCCGCGTGCGCACTGCCCGGTCACAAGGAACTGCATCAGTGCATGGCTCGTTCAGGTCTTTGCAGAAACCTTGCCAGTTCCGGCAAAGCACCGGAAAACAGTGGGTTATGTGAAACAGTCGGGATTGGCCAGTCGCCAGTATGGAAAACATGCACAATATCGGTGCGCGCTGGCAGGGCGTACTGCGCGAAAAATGTGCAGGGGGAGCGAGCCTGAGTGGCTGAATGGCCCGTGCTACACTGCCGACCACTTTCAGTTTCAGTGGACCGCCCCATGCTCGCGCCAAAAGCCCTTCTCGATGCCCTGAGCGATCAAGCCTCGCGCCTGTTCAGCAACGATACCGCCCAGCCCCGTGCAGAACTGGAAAGCCAGTTCAAGGTGCTGATGCAAGGTGCCTTCAGCAAGCTGGACTTGGTCAGCCGCGACGAATTCGACAGCCAGATGGTCGTGCTGGCGCGCACCCGCGCGCGCCTGGAAGCACTGGAAAAACAAGTAGCCGAGCTGGAAGCACGGCTGAACCCACAAGGTGAGTGAATGCAGCCCTCCAGCGCATACCCGGTACTGCTGTTTTCCTACGGCACATTGCAGGACAAAGCCGTGCAACTGGCCAACTTCGGCCGTGAGCTGAGCGGCCAGGCCGACCGTATGCTTGGCTACCGCCAGGACTGGGTCGAGATCACCGACCCGGGCGTACTGGCCGCCAGCGGCAAGCCCCATCACCCCATCGTTTCCCCCAGCAGCCAGGCCGACGACAGCGTGGCCGGGATGGTCTTCCAGATCAGCGAAGAAGAGCTGGCGGCGGCGGACCGCTATGAAGTCGCCGACTACAAGCGCGTCGCCGTCACCCTCGCCTCGGGCCTGACTGCCTGGGTTTATGTGCGCGCCTGAATCCCTCGGGCGCGGGTTGTTACACGGAGCGTTTCCCCATGAAAGTCAGCGCACGCAATGTTTTCGAAGGCAAAGTCACCCAAGTTCAGCCCGGTGCGGTCAATGCCGAAGTCGAGCTGACCCTCGGTGGTGGTGAAAAACTGGTGGCAGTGGTCACCATGGCCAGCCTGCATAACCTCAACATCAATGTCGGTAAAGACGCCGTGGCGCTGGTCAAGGCGCCTTGGGTGGTGCTGCTGACTGACGCTGCCGGTTACAAGCTGTCGGCCCGTAATGCCCTGGAAGGTGAAGTGGTACGGGTTGGCGATGGTGCTGTGAACGCCGAGGTAGTGCTGAAGCTGGCCGGTGGCACCGAGGTGTATGCCATCGTCACCCGCGAAGCCGTGCAGGAGCTGGGGCTGGCGCCAGGCGTGAAGGCCACCGCGCTGATCAAGGCCTCGCACATCATCCTTGGCGCCAAGCCCTGAATGAGAGGGGGCTGCTTTGCAGCCCCGGTCTAATTCATACAGGCCTGTTTCGGTGGCAACTCGCTGGCATGCAAGGTGCCGCGGAACAATGCCGCGCCACACTGGGTAAACAACGTCTTCACCCGGTTGTGCGAATTGAGGATCTCGGCCTGGATATCCTCGATGGCCGTATCCCCCGGCTGTAATCTGGCCGCCCGGTTGGCCCATTCGATGGCGGCAAAGCGGCTCTGCTTGCGGGTGCCGCGGCCCTGCATCCACGCCAGCCCCAGTTCGGCGCTGGCACGCCCGGCAATCCAAGGGTCCGGGTACTCCACCAGGCTCAGCAGGTAGGTAACTGCCTCGGCTCGCTCCTGTGCTTCACCAAACTGACGCAACAAAATCCCCAGGTGCAAACGTGCACGGGCATTGGTCTGCGCATTGCCCAGCGCGTCGACCAGCAGCTGCCTGACGGCCAGCATGGCACTGCGCTCACTCAGGTCCTCATCGCCATCCATGCGCAGGCAGGCCAGGTTGTACTTGGCCTGCCGGCTGCCCGCTTCCACCGCGCGCTGCAGCCAGTACTCGGCTGCCTCATCATCCAGGTAATGCGCCGGTGTGTTGGCCAAGCCGCCATTGTGCAGCTCGTACAGGCCCAGGGCGGCCCCAGGCAGGTTCAGTTCGGCGCAGCGTTCATACAGGTAGCAGGCCACTTCATGCCGGTTGGCTGCCCACAGCAACTTCGCCACCTCGAGCACCTCGAGCCCCGGTGCTTGACCCGCGCACTGGCGTTTCACCGCCCGCTGCGACCAAAGCCTTGCCTGCTCGACCGAGCGTGGCAGCCCCCACAGCCCGAACCGGTGCCCGGCAGCGCGCAATGCACAGGCGCCCGCATGGGAGCGGCCTTCACACAACCGCTCGATGGCGCTGCGCAACAGGTGTTTCTCATCCGTCATGCCTTTGCGCAGTATCAGTTCGACCAGGCAGCGAAATGGCTCGCCCATGGCACGGATGGCGCCGTGGTCGGTATTGCACGCAAAGCTCGCGGCAAAATCGCGCATTGCGCCGGCATGGTCTTGCACTGCACGGCTGCGCAGCGCCCCCCGCCAGGCCAGCACGACCGCGCTTTCTCGGGGCCTTTTCGGGCGTTGTGACCAGCTTTCGAACACCGGCTGCCATTCGGCGACGGCCTGCAACGGGTTGGCATGCGGCAGCATCAGCCTGCATTCGACGGCCATCCAGCGCAGCGCATTGCGCAAGCTTTCGTCCCAGGTTGAACACAACGGGCCATTGGCCAAAAGCTCAAGCGCATCGATCCTGCCACCCCAGCGGGGCTGCAGGTAAACGGCAATGGCCTGAATCGCTTCGAAGCATCCAGGGCGAGCGACCAGTGCATGGCGCAGCCAGTAATAGCGGGGGTCTTCGTTTTCATGATCGACCCGCCTGCCCAGGCAAGGCGGCAACGCCTGTGGCAGCTCAGCCAGGGGGAATACCCCATGCTTCACCAGCAAGGGCGCTGCGGCTTCCTGCACTTCCACATCAGCATGGGCACTGGGCCTGTAACGCGCTGGATGCCCCTGAAACAGTTCGATCAACCAGCCAGGCTCGCGCAGCTGCGCACTGATACGCAGCATGCCAATGGCCGCGGCCACGGGTTGTGCAGACCGGTCCATTGCACGCAACAGGTGCGCGGTTGCGGTTTCACACATTTGCTCGACGGCCAGCACGCGGGCAGCGTTGCGTTGGCCGCCCCCCTGCACCTGGCAGGCTCGGTGGAAGCAATGCATGCCCATGACCACTTGTGGGTGGTACGCCTTGGGGCAGGCGTCAATCCAGGCTTTGAGCGCTTGGCTCAGGGCCCTGTCACCCTGGTTTTCCAGGTCGACCAGCATGTGCCCTTCGATGGCAGCCAGGTAGGCCGGGAACTCGCCGAACGGGGCTTGGCGCCACCGTGCCTCAAGGCTGTCGAAAAAGCGGTTGAGTTCAACGAATGCACTGGCCTGTACCAGTTCGCGGATTACCTGGCGCGTGCGGGTAAGCGTTTGCACGGCGCAATACCTCAAGTCCATTTGAAAAAAGACGCGGTGCCATCCCATGGCAACTGCAATTGCCCAACAACACTAAGCCATACCTGGCGACTGCGCAAAGTCTATTGGATCCATTTTTGCCGGACGGCATCGAAACACAGGGAAAAACACTGCCCTGAAATACCAGGACGCATAGTTGTTGCGCCTGCCGTGGCAGTGCTGGCTATCCTTTGCACCTGCCGCAGGAAGCGGCCCTTTCCAGTGACAACGGAGTGTCCATGTCCCTAGCACTCGTCCACAGCCGCGCCCAAGTGGGCGTGCAGGCTCCAGCAGTCAGTGTCGAAACCCACCTGGCCAATGGCTTGCCCCATCTCACCCTAGTCGGCCTGCCGGAAACCACGGTCAAGGAAAGCAAGGACCGGGTGCGCAGTGCCATCGTCAATTCCGGGCTGAACTACCCGCAGCGTCGCATTACCCAAAACCTCGCGCCCGCCGACCTGCCCAAGGATGGCGGGCGTTACGACCTGGCCATTGCCTTGGGCATCCTCGCCGCCGACGGCCAGGTGCCGGTTGCCGCCCTTACCGAGGTCGAGTGCCTGGGCGAACTGGCGCTGTCTGGCAAACTGCGCCCGGTGCAGGGTGTGCTGCCGGCGGCACTGGCGGCGCGCGAGGCAGGCCGGGCACTGGTAGTACCACGGGAGAATGCCGAGGAAGCCAGCCTGGCAGGCGGGCTGGTGGTGTATGCGGTGGGGCACCTGTTGGAGCTGGTCGCCCACCTGAATGGCCAGGTGCCGCTGCCGCCGTATGCTGCCAACGGCCTGATCCTGCAGCAACGGCCTTACCCGGACCTGAGTGAAGTGCAGGGGCAGCTGGCGGCCAAGCGTGCCCTGTTGCTGGCGGCCGCCGGGGCACACAACCTGCTGTTCACCGGGCCTCCCGGCACCGGTAAAACGTTGCTTGCCAGCCGCTTGCCGGGGCTGCTGCCGCCGCTGGACGAGCACGAGGCGCTCGAAGTGGCGGCAATCCAGTCAATCAGCGGGCATGCACCGCTGAACAGCTGGCCGCAGCGGCCGTTCCGCCACCCTCATCACTCCGCCTCCGGCCCGGCGCTGGTCGGGGGCAGCAGCCGACCGCAACCAGGCGAAATAACCCTGGCCCATCACGGCGTACTGTTTCTGGATGAGCTGCCAGAGTTCGAGCGGCGCGTGCTGGAGGTGCTGCGCGAGCCGCTCGAGTCGGGCGAAATCGTGATTGCCCGGGCCCGCGACAAGGTGCGCTTCCCAGCGCGCTTCCAACTGGTGGCGGCGATGAACCCGTGCCCTTGCGGCTACCTGGGCGACCCCACCGGCCGCTGCCGCTGCAGCACCGAGCAGATCGCACGGTATCGCAACAAGCTGTCCGGACCACTGCTGGACCGCATCGACCTGCACCTGACCGTGGCCCGCGAGAGCACTACGCTGAACAACCAACCCTGCGGTGAGCCCAGTGCCGATGTGGCGGCCAAAGTGGCCCAGGCGCGCGCGGTGCAGCACAAGCGGCAAGGGTGTGCGAATGCTTTTCTCGATCTCGAGGGCTTGCGCCGCCACTGCGGGTTGGCGCCGGCGGACCAGGCCTGGCTGGAAGGGGCCTGCGAGCGGCTGACCTTGTCGTTGCGATCGGCACACCGGTTGTTGAAAGTGGCGCGGACACTGGCGGACCTGGAGTGTTGTGAGACGATTGGCCGGCCGCATCTGGCCGAGGCCCTGCAATACCGACCAGGGAGCGGTTAGATTCGCCTTGTGCGGCCCATGGCTGCTCGCCAATTGATCGCTGGCCACCGCTATCGTCTCTTTTATCAGGACAATGTTTCTCCCTGGTAGCAGATTGTCTGCCCCCACTCCAAGCCCCAGAATCGTCGGCCAAACTGTTCAAACGCTGCCCCGGCAGCTCATGGAGTACGAGCCAATGCCACACGAAGGCAGCCTTCTGCAAACCGCGGTGATTTTCCTGCTTGCCGCCGTCCTCGCTGTCCCGCTGGCCAAGCGCCTGCAACTGGGTGCCGTGCTCGGTTACCTGCTGGCCGGCGTGGTCATCGGCCCGCAAGCGCTGGGTTTGATCCGCGACACCGAAAGCGTGGCGCACATTTCCGAGCTGGGGGTGGTGCTGCTGCTGTTCATCATCGGCCTGGAACTGTCGCCCAAGCGCTTGTGGCTGATGCGCAAGTCGGTGTTCGGTGTCGGTACTGCCCAGGTGCTGCTGACCGGCGCGCTGATCGGTGCCATCGCCCTGTTCGGCTTCAGCCAGACACTGCCGGCTGCCATCGTGCTCGGCCTGGGCCTGGCGCTATCCTCCACCGCCCTTGGCCTGCAGAGCCTGGCTGAGAGCAAGCAGCTCAACGCCCCGCACGGCCGCCTGGCATTCGCCATCCTGTTGTTCCAGGACATCGCCGCCATACCGCTTATCGCCCTGGTGCCGCTGCTGGCCGCCAGTGGCCCGGACACCAGTCACGGCGACAGCCTGCAACACGGCCTCAAGGTGTTCGCCAGCATCGCCGTGGTGATCATCGGCGGCCGCTACCTGCTGCGCCCGGTGTTCCGCACCGTGGCCCGCACCGGCCTGCCGGAAGTGTCCACCGCCACCGCGCTGCTGGTGGTGATCGGCACGGCCTGGCTGATGGAAGAAGCCGGCATTTCCATGGCCCTTGGCGCCTTCCTCGCCGGCCTGCTGCTGGCCGATTCGGAATATCGCCACGAGCTGGAATCGCAGATCGAGCCGTTCAAGGGCCTGCTGCTGGGGCTGTTCTTCATCAGCGTGGGCATGGGCGCCAACCTTCGCCTGCTGCTGGACATGCCGCTGGTGGTGCTGGGCCTGACCCTGCTGCTGGTGGCGGTAAAGCTGGTGCTGCTGATAGGCGTCGGCCGAATGGTTGGTGGCCTGAACAGCGCCAGCGCCCTGCGCCTGGGCATGGTGCTGGCGGCGGGTGGCGAGTTCGCCTTCGTGGTGTTCAAGCTGGGCAAGGACCAGGGCCTGTTCGACACCCAGACCTACGACCTGCTGCTGATGACCATCACCCTGTCGATGGCCATTACCCCGATGCTGATGCTGGGCTGCGCCCGCGCCCTCAAACGCCCGCAACCGGCGCGTGAAGTGCCCGAGCAGTACAAGCAGATCCAGACGGATACGCCGCGGGTGGTGATCGTCGGCATGGGCCGCATGGGCCAGATCGTCGCGCGCATC
Source organism: Pseudomonas sp. NBRC 111140 (assembly GCF_001320885.1). Lineage (NCBI taxonomy): Bacteria > Pseudomonadati > Pseudomonadota > Gammaproteobacteria > Pseudomonadales > Pseudomonadaceae > Pseudomonas > Pseudomonas sp. NBRC 111140. The sequence continues at coordinate 12,120 of NZ_BCBQ01000021.1, read as the reverse complement.
CTGCGTGCGCAGAAGATCCCGTTCATTGCCCTGGAAACCTCGGTGGACACCATCGAGATGACCCGCATGTTCGAACAGGTGCCGGTGTTCTACGGCGACCCCCTGCGCCCCGAGGTGCTGCACGCCGCCAAGGTGGGTGAAGCGGAGTACTTCATCATCACCATCGATGACCCTGAAGCTGCCATTCATACCGCCGAACGGGTGAAACGCCTGTACCCACACCTTAAAGTGCTCGCCCGGGCACGTAACCGCCAGCATGTGCACAAGTTGGTGGATGCAGGCGCCGAGCCGATTCGCGAGACGTTCTACTCCAGCCTGGAAATGACCCGCCGGGCGCTGGTGGGGTTGGGCTTGAGCGATGAACAGGCGGCGGACCGTATTGCGCGGTTTACCCAACATGACGAAGAAGTGCTGGTGGCCCAGGGGCATGTGCGCGATGACCGGGCCAAGGTGATGCAGACGGCCAAGGAGGCGCGGGTGGAGCTGGCGCGGTTGTTTGATTCGGATGCGGATTGAGGGCCTTTGTCGTACGCCTTGAGGGTTGTGGCGCCATTACGCGCACCCAAGAAACCATCACGGAATCGTCCGATTCTCAGCAAGATCCTACTTCCCGACCAACCATTTCCTACGTCACCGCCGATCCCGAGGATTTATCCTACACCCCGTGTCGACGCCCGTCTGATTGTCCGGGGAAGGCCTGCTCTCTAGGCTGACCGGGTCGCTGTCGGTTCAGCGATCGGGTGTGGAAACCCGGCAGGTAATCGGAACAGCTGTCGTCATGGCAGTTGCACGCGGGAGGCCGTATGGCCTGCCGGGGTTCCGATAGCCCGGCTTTCCACCCCGCGTGCAGCCGCCACCCTTCGCGTGGAAACGGATGGTGCCGGCCAACCTCTATCGGAGTTTGGCTATGAAAAAGATTGTTCCCGATCCACCCCTCCCCAACACCACACAACGCCCTTTCAGCCGCTGCGATGCCGGCCATCCCCCATTGTTCACCGTAAACCCCGGCGTCTCAGCCCACGACGCCCTGGTACATGTCGCCCAGTACCTGCGCGGTGCCTACGACTGTGGCTACAAAGCCCTGGAGCATCTGGATGAGACAGGCAAAAGCCTGTTCTGGAGCAACCTAAACTCACTCGAAATGGCAGAAGGGCTGGTTGAGGCACTGCTGGATGGGATTGAGTCACAGCCAATGAATTGATGCCGCCTGTACCGGCCCTTTCGCGGGTGGACCCGCGAAGAGGCCAGCACAGCAAACAAAAAAGGCCGGCCCCCTATAGAGAGAGCCGGCCTTTGTGCGTGCTGCTATCGGTTGATTACTTCCCCGCAGTCAACGCGTTGTAGCTGGTCATCAAATTCCGATAGTCCGGAATGTGGTTGGAGCACAGCGCAGCCAGCCCTTCCACATCGTTGCGCCAGTCGCGGTGCAGCTCACAGGCCACGCCGAACCAGGTCATCAGCTGGGCGCCCGCCTGGCTCATGCGGTCATGGGCGGCATCGCGGGTCATTTCGTTGAAAGTACCGGAAGCATCAGTCACCACAAACACATCGAACTCTTCTTCCAGCGCCGACAGCGCCGGGAAGGCTACGCAGACCTCAGTCACCACACCGGCAATGATCAGCTGCTTCTTGCCGGTGGCCTTCACCGCCTTGACGAAGTCTTCGTTGTCCCAGGCGTTGATCTGGCCTGGGCGGGCGATGTACGGGGCATCCGGGAACAGGGCTTTCAGTTCTGGCACCAGCGGGCCGTTGGGGCCTTGCTCGAAGCTGGTGGTGAGGATGGTCGGCAGGTTGAAGAACTTGGCCAGGTCAGCCAGGGCCAGCACGTTGTTCTTGAACTTGTCCGGCTCGATGTCGCGCACCAGGGACAGCAGGCCAGCCTGGTGGTCCACCAGCAGCACGGCGGCGTCGTCTTTGTTCAGGCGGTTGTAGGTGAATTTGCTCATGGTCTGTGCTCCTAAGGGTTATGAGTTTTTCAGCAATTCGGGGTGTTTCGCGTTGATGGGCACAGATTAAAATCATCACCTTCACGGCGGTAGACTGCGAAAAATGCCTTTAGCGTTCCATTTGGAGAACGATCATTGGAAGACCTCAACTCCCTCTACTACTTCACCCAAGTCGTTGAGCACGGTGGCTTCGCCCCAGCCGGCCGGGCGCTGGACATGCCCAAGTCAAAGCTCAGCCGGCGCATCGCCGACCTTGAAGACCGCCTGGGCGTGCGCTTGCTGCACCGCACCAGCCGGCACTGCTCACTGACCGAGATCGGCCAGGCCTACTACAACCGCTGCCTGGCCATGCGCGTAGAGGCCGAGGGCGCGGCAGAGATCATCGAGCGCAACCGCAGCGAACCACGCGGGCTGGTGCGCATCAGTTGCCCGACTACCCTGCTCAATTCCTGGGTTGGGCCGATGCTGACCCGCTACATGCTCAAGTACCCGCAGGTGGAGTTGTTCATCGAAAGTACCAACCGCCGTGTCGACCTGTTGCACGAGGGCTTCGACATTGCCCTGCGGGTGCGCTTTCCGCCGCTGGAGAACACCGACATGGTGATGAAGGTGCTGAGCAACAGCACCCAGTGCCTGGTCGGCCAGCCGCAATACCTGGAGCAATTGCCCAAAGGTTTCGACCCACAGCTGCTCGGCACGCTACCGAGCGTGCACTGGGGCAGTGCCCAGCGTGAGTACCAGTGGGAGCTGTTTCAGGGTGAGGGCAACAGCCGCAGCATCGTCATCCCGCATAAGCCGCGCATGGTGACTGACGATCTGTTCGCGTTGCGCCACTTCGTGGTGGCAGGCGTGGGGATTGCCCACTTGCCGCGAGTGGCGGTGCGTGAAGACCTGGCGGCAGGGCGGCTGGTAGAGCTGCTGCCTGAGTGGCACCCGCGTTGCGGGATCGTGCATGCGATCTTCCCGTCGCGGCGCGGGTTGCTGCCGTCGGTGCGAGCGTTGATCGATCATCTGGCTGAGGAATTTGCCATCAGCGACATGGCTTGAGCACCGGCGAAAGCGCCAGCAGTGAAAGAACAGAAAAGGGGGCCAAAACTGGCCCCCTTTTTCACATCAGTTCAGCTTAGAAAGCAAAGCATGAACAACCCAGCGCACCCCAGAAGCCCTGGAAGTCATTCACCGGTACGCTCGAATGCCGCGCTTTCTCATGGCTGTGCGCATGCACCCCGCATGGCCCGCTGCACTGGTGCACGGCGGCGGCCAACGATGGCGTACCGACGCGCCAGTGCCCCGGCACCTTGACCACCGGCGACCATTCCGGCAACACAGGCACCTGCGGCGGGCCCAGTTTGTCGAACTCACCTGCGCCGTACACCACCTTGCCATCGACGATCGTCAGCACCGACTCGATGCCCTTGATCGCCTCTTCATCGACGCTGAAGAAGTCCAGCGACAACGCCGCCAGGTCGGCCAACTGGCCCACTTTGATCTGGCCCTTCTTGCCCTGTTCGCTGGAAAACCAGGCACTGCCCTGGGTAAACAGCTGCAGCGCGGTATCGCGGCTCAGGCCTTCCGGGTACAGCGCCATGCCGCCAACGGTCTTGCCGCTGACCAGCCAGTACAGCGAGGTCCACGGGTTGTAGCTGGACACACGGGTGGCGTCGGTACCAGCGCCCACCGGCACGCCCATGTCGAGCATGCGCTTGATTGGCGGGGTCTGCTCAGCCGCCTTGGCGCCGTAGCGATCGACGAAATATTCACCCTGGAAGGCCATGCGGTCCTGGACGGCGATACCACCGCCCAAGGCGCGCACGCGCTCGATGTTCTGCGGGGTGATGGTTTCGGCGTGGTCGAAGAACCACGGCAGGCCGTTGAACGGGATGTCGCGGTTGACCTTCTCGAACACGTCGAGCATCCGCGTGATCGATTCGTTGTAGGTGGCGTGCAAGCGGAATGGCCAGCGTTGCTCGACCAGGTGGCGCACCACCGGCTCCAGCTCTTCCTCCATGGTCTGTGGCAGGTCCGGGCGCGGCTCGAGGAAGTCTTCGAAGTCGGCGGCCGAGAACACCAGCATTTCACCGGCGCCGTTATGGCGCAGGAAGTCGGTGCCGCTGTGCAGCTTGACGCTGGCGGTCCACTTCTTGAAGTCGTCCAGTTCTTCCTTGGGCTTCTGGGTGAACAGGTTGTAGGCAATGCGCACGGTCAGCTGGTTGTTGTCGGCCAGCTCCTGGATCACCGAGTAGTCGTCGGGGAAGTTCTGGTAGCCGCCACCGGCGTCGATGGCACTGGTCAGGCCCAAGCGGTTGAGTTCACGCATGAACTGGCGGGTGGAGTTGACCTGGTACTCCAGTGGCAGCTTCGGCCCCTTGGCCAGCGTGGCGTAGAGGATCATTGCATTGGGGCGGGCGATCAGCATGCCGGTCGGGTTGCCGAACTTGTCCCGCTGGATTTCACCACCCGGCGGGTTCGGCGTGTCCTTGGAGTAGCCAACAGCCTTGAGTGCCGCGCGGTTGAGCAGTGCGCGGTCGTAAAGGTGCAGCAGGAACACCGGGGTGTCGGGCGCGGCCTGGTTGATCTCTTCCAGGGTCGGCATGCGTTTCTCGGCGAACTGGAATTCGTTCCAGCCACCGACCACACGCACCCACTGCGGCGTAGGCGTGCGTGCGGCCTGGTCCTTGAGCATGCGCAAGGCATCAGCCACCGACGGCACGCCTTCCCAGCGCAACTCCAGGTTGTAGTTCAGGCCGCCGCGGATCAAGTGCAGGTGCGAGTCGTTCAGGCCTGGGATCACCGTGCGCTGTTTGAGGTCGATGATTTGCGTGGCTGCCCCCTTGTGGGCCATGGCCTCGGCATCGTTGCCCACGGCAACGAAGCGGCCGTCCTTGATGGCGACAGCAGTCGCGGTAGGTTTTTCACGGTCAACGGTGTGCAGTTTGCCGTTGAACAGAATCAGGTCGGCGGACATGGAACCTCCTTGGCTGGATGCGTGAGCTGAACCGGCTTGGCCGGTGAAGGGCAATGCGGACCAGAGCGCGCCGGCGGCACCGAGCACGGTGCTGGTGGCGAGGAACTGGCGACGGGTCTTGTCGTTGCGGTCCTGGGACATGCTGTTCTCCGTCTCTGGGTGCGGTGGCAGGCGCAACTGCGGGGCATGCCGGTTGGTGCAGAGTTGTAGAAGGTTAGCCCTGATCAAGTTTCGTGCCGCCAAGGCTGTACCCTTCGGGGTCAAGCCCGCGACGGCGCGGCTCAACCGCGCAGCCAATTGGCGCAGCGGCGGGTTACCCAAGGCATGATGTAGAACACCACGGGCAGGATGACGAACAGGTTCACGACCAGGTTGCCGGTGATCGGGCCGCCCAACTGCGGGAAGCGTGCGAACAGCGGCGCCAGCAGTTGCGGAATGACCATGGTCATCGGGCAGATCACCAGGTAGGTCAGCAGCGCCTGCTTCCAGCGCGGCGGTTGAGCTACCGTGGCGCCCGTTGGGCTACCGAGCACCTTGTGTTGCAGGCATACGGTCACCACTTCGCGGTTGTCTTGGAGTGCGGTGTTCATCGGCGTTCCTTGGGATGAGCTTGCCCGCATCCACTGTGCAACGGCGGACGGGCGGTGGATTGGATGGGTATGCAGCCCTGGCCGGGCACCGCCTGGGGGTGCCCGGAAAGGTTGGCTTACTTGCCGGCGTTGAAGGCGTTGTAGCTAGTCATCAGGTTGCGGTAGTCCGGGATGTGGTTGGAGCACAGCGCGGCCAGGCCTTCGATGTCGTTGCGCCAGTCGCGGTGCAGCTCACAGGCCACGCCGAACCAGGTCATCAGCTGCGCACCGGCCCGGCTCATGCGGTCATGGGCGGCGTCACGGGTCATGGCGTTGAAGGTCCCGGAGGCATCGGTCACCACGAACACTTCGAACTCTTCCTCCAGTGCCGCCAGGGCCGGGAAGGCAACACACACTTCGGTCACGACGCCGGCGATGATCAGCTGCTTCTTGCCGGTGGACTTCACGGCCTTGACGAAGTCTTCGTTGTCCCAGGCGTTGATCTGGCCTGGGCGGGCGATGTACGGGGCGTCCGGGAACAGGGCTTTCAGTTCTGGCACCAGCGGGCCGTTGGGGCCTTGCTCGAAGCTGGTGGTGAGGATGGTCGGCAGGTTGAAGAACTTGGCCAGGTCAGCCAGGGCCAGCACGTTGTTCTTGAATGCGTCGGGTTCGATATCGCGGACCAGGGACAGCAGGCCTGCCTGGTGGTCGACCAGCAGTACGGCGGCGTCGTCTTTGTTCAGGCGGTTGTATTTGAAGTGGGTCATGGTGGCAGCTCCTGATGGTTTTGATTTTCAGTAAGTAGGGTGTTTCGCGTTGATGGTTGAAGATTAAAACCAGGACCTTTGGAGCGGTAGATGGTGGTTTTTGGCTTTAACGTTCTGTTTTAGGAACGATAGATTGGCGTTGATTTTGCTGGCCTCTTCGCGGGCTGCCATTGCCTGCCCTGCAAACCTGCTCTATTACTACCCACAGCCCTCCCCTCACCCCGAGACCACCATGCTGGCGTTCATCCAGTCATCCCCGTTGTTGCTCGGTACCGCCCTGATCCTGCTCGACCTCGTGCTCTGGCAAGCCATCCCCATGCAGCGCCGAGCCTGGCGCATCGGCACGCGGCTGGTGATATTCCTGCTGTTCAGTTCAGTGCTGGTGGCCGCCGGCATGAGCCCGCTGCAGCCGCCACCCTGGCCCGACGATGTCTCGCGCAACCTGATGGCCACGGTACTGGCGATCGGCTGGTGGCTGTTTGGCGCACGCACGGTAACCGTGGTGTTCGGCCTGTTGCTGGTAGCCCGTGGCAGCCATGGCGGGCGGTTGCTGCAGGATGTGCTGGGGGCGTTGATCTTCCTCGCCGCCGTGGTGGCTGCCGCAGGCTATGTGATGCAGCTGCCGGTGAAGGGCCTGCTGGCCACCTCCGGGGTGATGGCCATCGTCATTGGCCTGGCGCTGCAGAGCACCCTGGCCGACGTGTTCAGCGGCATCGTGCTGAACACCACGCGGCCCTACCAGATCGGCGACTCCATCTCTATCGACGGCACCGAAGGCAAGGTGCTGGACATCGACTGGCGCGCCACCCGCTTGCTCACCGGCAGCGGCAGTTTGGCGGTAATCCCCAACTCGGTGGCGGCCAAGGCACGGCTGCTCAACCACAGCCGCCCGGCCGATGTGCATGGGGTCACGATCAGCGTGGTGGTGCCGGCCAAGGTGCGCCCCAAGCGGGTGTTCGACGCGCTGGAAAAGGCCTTGCAAGGCGTCAGTGCCATTCTTGCCACCCCAAAACCGAAAGTAACGGTGAAGGCCTCGACGCTGGAGTCAGTGGAGTACGAGGCCAGTGGCTTCGTGGCCGATATGGGCGCCAAGGGTGACGCGCGCAACCAGCTGTTCGACCTGGCGCACCGGCATCTGGAAGCCAGCGGAGTGATGTGGAACGTCGACCTGGCCGTGCCGCCGCGCAGCCGCCAGCGCGAAGTGCTGGACGAGGTCCGCGTGTTCCGCTCGCTGAGCGATGAAGAGCGAGACGCCTTGAGCCAGCGCATGACCGCAGTGGAGTACCTGCCGGACCAGGTGATCCTGGGGGTTGGCGAGCATTCAGATCATTTGCTGGTGATTGGCAGCGGGGTGGTATCGGCGTCGGTGCGCGATGGCGACAAACTGCTGGAAGCCGGGCGCATGGGGCCGGGTGAAGTGCTGGGGATCGAGGGCATCATCGACGAAGACGATTCGCTGGCCGAGTTCCGCACGCTGACCAGCTGCGTGCTGTACCGCATCGACAAGGAACAGGTGAAGAGCTGCCTGCAGCAGCGTGGCGAAGTGCAGACGGCGTTGAGCAAGTTGCAGCGGTTTCGGCGGCAGAACCGCGAGTCGTTGTTGCTGCAGAAGCCGGCCCTGATCAAGAAAGGCGGCTTCCTCAGCTGGTTACACAAGTAAGCCGGCACTGGCCTCTTCGCGGGTTCACCCGCGAAGAGGCCAGTGCTTACAGCACAACTCTCAAGCATTGCCCCGCGTGGTACAGCGAGAAGCCGGACTCATAGAACGCGGTGCGCAATGAAGGCGCACTCACCCCGCTCATGGGCGAAAACGGAATCGGCAGGCTGTCCGCTTCCCCTTTCAGCAAAAACTCGGCAAATGCCCGACCGATCACGGTGCCCGTGGTATTGCCCCGCCCGTTGTACCCCGTCACCGCCACCAGCCCCGGCGCCGGCTCGAACAGGCGCATCAGGTGGTCGGGGGTGAAGTCGATGCAACCGGTCCAGTGCATTTCCCACTCGACCTTGCCCAGTTCCGGGTAGTAGTGGCTCTGGATCCGGTCCGCCCAGCTGCGCACGAACCACGCTGGCTTGTTGTCGACCCGGCCCAGGCTGCCGAGCAGCAGGCGGCCCTGGTCGTCGCGGCGGATGCTGCTGAGCACGGTGCGGGTGTCCCACGAGCCCTGGCCATGCGGCAGCACCTTGTCGGCGGCTGCGCCTTGCAAAGGCTTGGAAGCCACCTGGTAGTAGTAACCGCGGAAAAACTGCTTCTGCAGGTTGCTCCAGTCGCCTTCGGTGTAGGCACCAGTGGAAATCACCACCTTGTCGGCGCGCACCGAACCCCGCGCAGTCTTCACCCGCCAAGCATCGCCGTCACGCTCCAGGCCTTCGACCGAAGACTGCTGGAACAGCTTGCCGCCCAGGCGGGCCACGGCGGCGGCCAGGCCCTGGGTGTAGCCCATCGGGTTGATGGTGCCGGCGCGGCGGTCGAGCAGCGCGGCAGAGATCTTGTTGGTGCCGCAGTATTCCTGGCATTGGGCGCCGGTCAGCAGCTCGACGTCGGCACCACGGCGGCGCCATTGTTCGTGGCGGGCTTCGAGGTCGGCGATGCCCGTGGCGTTATGCGCCATGTGCAGCGTGCCTTTGTGCTGGGCCTGGCAGTCGATGCCAAGGCGTTCGATCATGGCGAACACTTCAGCCGGGGCTTCGCCAAGCACCTTGTTCAGGCGGCTGCCTTGCTTCTGGCCGAGGGTGGCCTCGACGTCGTCGGGGCGGATCCAGGTGCCAGCGTTGACCAGGCCGACGTTGCGCCCGGAACCACCGTGGCCGATCTTCCACGCTTCCAGCAAGATCACCGACTTGCCCTGTTCGAGCAGATGGATGGCCGCCGACAGACCGGTGATACCGCCGCCGATCACGCAGACATCGGCCTTGTGCTCACCGGCCAGGGCCTGGGCGGCAACGCTCGGTTTGCTGACGAATTCCCACAAGCATTCTTGACGCAGTTCGGACATGGCCCGGCTCCAGCAGTGTTGTTCTTATTGCAGGTGCATCTGGTTTATTGGGGCCGCTTTGCGGCCCATTCGCGGGTGAACCCGCTCCCACAGGGACATCACAGGTTCCGAAAGCTGTGTTGTCCCTGTGGGAGCGGGTTCACCCGCGAACCGGGGGCATAGCCCCCGGCCATGCAGCATCAAACCATCAGTCGAACACGATACCCTGTGCCAGCGGCAGCTCACGCGAATAGTTCACGGTGTTGGTCTGACGACGCATGTAGCCCTTCCAGGCATCCGAACCCGACTCACGGCCACCACCGGTTTCCTTCTCGCCACCGAACGCACCGCCGATCTCGGCGCCGCTGGTGCCGATGTTGACGTTGGCGATGCCGCAGTCGCTGCCCGAAGCACTCTGGAAGCGCTCGGCTTCGCGAATGTCGGTGGTGAAGATGCACGACGACAGGCCTTGTGGCACTTCGTTGTTCAGGCGCAGGGCCTCTTCGAAGTCGTCATAAGCCAGCACGTACAGGATCGGGGCGAAGGTTTCGTGGCGCACCACGTCGCTTTGCGCCGGCATTTCGGCAATGGCAGGCGACACGTAGTAGGCGTTCGGGTACTGGTCGGCCAGCTGACGCTCGCCACCAAATACCTGGCCACCCTCGTCGCGGGCCTTGGCCAGCGCACCTTGCATGGCGTCGAACGACAGCTTGTCGATCAGCGGGCCCACCAGGTTGTCCTTGCGCGGGTCGCCAATGCGCACTTTGCCGTAGGCGGCTTTGACGCGGGCAACCACTTCGTCCTTGATCGAGCGGTGCACGATCAGGCGGCGCAGCGTGGTGCAACGCTGGCCGGCGGTGCCGACAGCGGAGAACAGGATGCCGCGCACGGCCAGGTCCAGGTCCGCGCTCGGGGCCAGAATCATGGCGTTGTTGCCGCCCAGTTCCAGGATGCTGCGGCCAAAGCGGGCGGCCACACGTGGGCCGACTTCGCGCCCCATGCGGGTGCTGCCGGTGGCGCTGACCAGCGGGACACGCGGGTCATCGACCATGGCTTCGCCGGCTTCACGGCCGCCGATCACCAGTTGCGCCAGGCCAGCCGGGGCGTCGCCAAAGGCTTTCAGGGCTTTTTCGAACAGCGCCTGGCAGGCCAGGGCGGTCAGCGGGGTCTTCTCGGACGGCTTCCACACTACCGAGTTACCGGCCACCAGGGCCAGCGCGGTGTTCCAGGCCCACACCGCAACCGGGAAGTTGAAGGCGCTGATTACACCGACCACGCCCAGCGGGTGCCAGGTTTCGCGCATGTGGTGGCCTGGGCGCTCGGAGGCGATGGTCAGGCCGTACAGCTGGCGCGACAGGCCCACGGCGAAGTCGCAGATGTCGATCATTTCCTGCACTTCACCCAGGCCTTCCTGAGTGATCTTGCCGGCTTCGATCGAAACCAGCTCGCCCAGGTCGGCCTTGTGCTCGCGCAGCACTTCGCCGAACAGGCGTACCAATTCGCCACGGCGCGGGGCCGGCACAGTGCGCCAGGCGTCGAAGGCGCTTTGAGCCTGATCGATGCGGGCGATGGTCTCGGCCTTGCCGAGCAGTTTCACCGAGGCGATCTGGCTGCCGTCGATCGGCGTGTGAACAGGGTAGTCGCCCTGGGTGTAAGCCTCGGCGGCAACGCCAAGGCGCTCGAGCAATCCAGCAACCATTAGTGCTTCTCCTACATCGGGTGATGGGGTGGAAAATTGATGGGGATCAGTATTAATCCGATCACATAGGTACAACAAACGACCTTTATTCCGCATATCATTCCACCAGGTAATGATTCGAGCCGCAGAGACCGCTATGTCCAAACGCCTGGTGCCTTCCATGACCGCCCTGCAGTGCTTTGAAGCTGCAGCCCGCCACTTGAGCTTTACCCGTGCCGCCGAAGAGCTGCACCTGACCCAGAGCGCGGTCAGCAAGCAGGTGGCGCAGCTTGAAGACATGCTGCGCCACCACCTGTTCCTGCGCATCCGCCGGCGCCTGCAGCTGACCCCGGCCGGAAGCCTGTACCTGGCCGAGGTCAACAAGATCCTCACCCAGGTGGATATGTCCAGCCGCTACGTGCTCACTTATGGCGAGCAGACCGAGATATTGAAGGTAGCCACGCAACCGAGTTTTGGCGTGCGCTGGTTGATCCCGCAACTGAAGGGCTTTGGCAAACGGCACAGCAATATCCACCTGGACATCCGCAACGAGATGGAGCCGTTCGCCTTGCTGCAGGGTTCGGCTGACGTGGTGTTCTTCTATGGCCAGGGCACGTGGCCGGGGGCCACCTGCGTGGAGCTGTTCCGCGAAGAGGTCGTACCGGTGTGCGCGCCGGAGCTGCTGGCCGGGCGCACGCTGGGCGATGCGGCAGAGCTTGCCGACCTGGTGCTGCTGCAAAGCACGTCGCGGCCGGAAGCGTGGCATGAGTGGTTCCAGGAGCTGGGCTTGCAGAGCGTCAGCGCCTATCACGGGCCGCGCTTCGATACGTTCTATATGGCGTTGAGCGCGGCACAGGCCGGGTGCGGCGTGGCGCTGGTGCCGCGTTACCTGGCGGCGAAGGAACTGGCGGACGGGAGCCTGGTGGTGCCGTGGAACCATGCGATGCGCAGTGCCGGGGCGCATTACCTGGCGTATGCCGAGCATGCGGCGGAGGTGCCCAAGGTGCGGGCGTTGGTGGAATGGATTCACGAGCAGCTTCAGGCTTGAGGGCCTCTTCGCGGGTAAACCCGCTCCCACAAGGGCGTTGCGCAGCCACTGCGGGAGCGGGTTTACCCGCGAAAGGGCCCTGAAGGTCGATCAAAAAAGGAATGACACACTCACTTTTTTTCGCTTGTGAGCCAAGTGCATTCCCAGCTTTCATGTAAGCGTCCGAACCCAACCA
>NZ_BCBQ01000020.1:0-72770 GCF_001320885.1 Pseudomonas sp. NBRC 111140 | reverse complement strand
CGTGTACCTGGGCGCTGAGCATCTGCTGCTTCAGGTCGCGGTTCTGCGCTTCGTCGATAACCGCATTCATCAGCGCGTCACCCACCTTCAGCCCGCGCCAGTCCTTCAGCACCGATACCCGGCCAATGGTGCCGTCAGGCAGCAGGCGGGCAGTACCGATCGGGTAGTCGCCTTCCTGGGCCAGGAAGTGCGCTGCGGTCGGGTCATCCGAGTCCCACTCCAGCTCTGGTGGCACGTGCTGCTCGGCAATGAACACCGCTTCCCGGATACGGCGAATGTCGGCGTTGTCTTTCTGCCAGTCGGCGAGGCGAACGCTGATCTTATTCATTGGCGAATCCCAGACTTCCCTGTTTGACCAACTGCTGTACCAGCATAAGGCCATCTTCGTCTTGCAGCCAGTCTGCCAGGTTGTCGATGTGCAGGGCGTCGGCCGCGCATACCAGCTTCAGCAGCTCGCGCAATTTGCCCGGCAGTGGGCAGCTGCGGCCGCTGGCGAACAGCAACAGGTCGTCTTCGAATTCCGACCAGGCCAGGCGTGCGCTCGGGTTGCGGATCAGGATGGCGCCTTGTTCAAGGGCGTCGATCAGCTCTTCCTCGCTCAGCTCTTCGCCGACGATCTGCTCCGGGTAGCGCGGCTCGGTCATGAATTGGCCGAACCAGGTCAGCAACAGGTCCTTGTCGCCCATGTGCTTGTCGAGCAGCGCCTTGAGGCGGTCGAGCGCGTCGTGCTGGATCTGGTGCGGGTCGCTGGCTGGCTGGGCGTCAGCGTCGCTGTAGCGCTCTTCGTCGGGCAGGAACTGGCCCAGGAAGTCGGTGAAGTGGGTCAGCACTTCGGCGGCGCTAGGTGCGCGGAAGCCTACCGAGTAGGTCAGGCAGTCGTCCACGGCCACGCCGTAGTGGGCCAGGCGCGGTGGCAGGTAGAGCATGTCGCCGGGTTCCAGGGTCCACTCTTCGCTCTGCTCGAACTCGGCCAGGATACGCAGGTCGGCGTGCTCCAGCAGCGGGCTGTCGCTGCTGCACATCTGGCCGATCTTCCAGTTGCGCTGGCCGTGGCCCTGCAGCAGGAACACGTCGTAGTTGTCGAAGTGCGGGCCGACGCTGCCACCGGGGGCGGCGAAGCTGATCATCACGTCATCAATGCGCCAGCTGGGCAGGAAGCGGAAGTTTTCCAGTAGCTCGGCCACTTCCGGGACGAACTGGTCCACGGCCTGTACCAGCAGGGTCCAGTCCTTTTCCGGCAGCTCGGCGAAGGTGTCTTCGTTGAACGGGCCGCGACGCAGTTCCCATGGGTGGGCGCCGTGCTCCAGCACGATGCGCGACTCGACTTCGTCTTCAAGGGCCAGGCCGGCCAGTTCGTCGGGGTCGATGGGGCTGATGAAGTCCGGGAAGGCCTGGCGCACCAGCAGCGGCTTCTTCTGCCAGTAGTCGCGCATGAATTCGCGGGCCGAGATGCCGCCGAGCAGCTGCAGTGGAGTATCAGGATTCATGTTCAACCTATTGAAAAAACGTAATTTTCGTCCGGGAATAAAAACGCCCGGCCAGGCCGGGCGTTGTACGCGACGGTCAGCTTAGATGCGTTTGGCCTGGGCTGCCGCGTTACCGATGTAGGTAGCGGGGGTCAGCAGCTTGAGCTCGGCCTTGGCGTCGGCTGGCATGTCCAGGCCGTCGATGAAGGTCAGCAGCGCTTCAGGGGTGATGCCCTTGCCACGGGTCAGCTCTTTGAGCTTCTCGTAGGGGTTTTCGATGTTGAAGCGGCGCATCACGGTCTGGATCGGCTCGGCCAACACTTCCCAGCAGGCGTCCAGGTCGGCGGCGATGCGGGCTTCGTTGACTTCCAGCTTGCCGATGCCCTTCAGGCTGGCTTCATAGGCGATGACGCTGTGGGCAAAGCCCACGCCCAGGTTGCGCAGCACGGTGGAGTCGGTCAGGTCACGCTGCCAGCGCGAGATCGGCAGCTTGCTGGCCAGGTGCTGGAACAGCGCGTTGGCGATACCCAAGTTGCCTTCGGAGTTTTCGAAGTCGATCGGGTTGACCTTGTGCGGCATGGTCGACGAGCCGATTTCGCCGGCAACGGTCTTCTGCTTGAAGTAGCCCAGCGAGATGTAGCCCCACACGTCACGGTCGAAGTCGATCAGGATGGTGTTGAAGCGGGCAATGGCGTCGAACAACTCGGCGATGTAGTCGTGCGGCTCGATCTGGGTGGTGTACGGGTTGAACTGCAGGCCCAGCTCGTCTTCGATGAAGGCGCGGGCGTTTTCTTCCCAGTCGATTTGCGAGTAGGCGGACAGGTGGGCGTTGTAGTTGCCCACGGCGCCGTTGATCTTGCCCAGCAGCGGCACGGCGGCAACCTGGGCGATCTGGCGCTCCAGGCGGTACACGACGTTGGCCAGCTCTTTGCCCAGGGTGGTCGGCGAAGCCGGCTGGCCGTGGGTGCGTGACAGCATCGGCACATCGGCGTGGGCGTGGGCCAGGGCGCGGATGGCGTCGGCGATCTGGCGCATCAGCGGCAGCAGCACGTCGTCACGGCCGGCGCGCAGCATCAGGGCGTGGGACAGGTTGTTGATGTCCTCGCTGGTGCAGGCGAAGTGGATGAATTCGCTGACTTTGGCCAGCTCAGGCAGCTTGGCGGCCTGCTCCTTGAGGAGGTATTCGATCGCCTTGACGTCGTGGTTGGTGGTGCGCTCGATTTCCTTCACGCGCTCGGCGTGTTCCAGCTTGAAATCGCTGGCCAGGTTGTCCAGCAGGGCGGTGGCTTCGGCGGAGAACGCCGGCACTTCGCCGATCTGCGGGTGGGCGGCCAGGCGCTGCAGCCAGCGCACTTCGACCAGGGCGCGGAAACGGATCAGGCCGAATTCGCTGAAGATGGGGCGCAAGGCCTGGGTTTTGCCGGCATAACGGCCGTCTACAGGGGAAACCGCAGTGAGCGAAGAAAGCTGCATGGGGTGTTCTCGGACAGTCAGGCTTTTGGAAGGGCGCATATCATACATGAAAAATGCCTGTAGGAGCGGCCTTGCGTCGCGAAAGGGTCGCGCAGCGGCCCCGGCAACCTATGCTGGGGCGGCGATTCTGGGGCTGCTGCGCAGCCCTTTCGCGACGCAAGGCCGCTCCTACAAGTCCGGCGTTTTTCTTCAGGACGGTGTGCGCATCATATCGTACAGTTCGTTCAGCAACTTGCGACGGCTGAACACCAACTGCCAGCGGTGTCCACCCAGCTGGCGCCACAGGCGCGCGGCACGGATGCCGGCCAGCAGCAGGGCGCGAATCTTCGACGCGTTGCTGGCCTGCTGCAGGAAACGCATGTCGCCGTGCACCTGGATGCGCTGGCGCAAGGTGCTAAGCGTGTCCTGGTACAAGGCTCCGCTGGAAGCGATGACGTTTTCGTGAACCAGGCCGAAATGCTCGGCCTGCGACTGGATTTGCGGCAGGCGATTGCCGATGGTGTCAAGCAGGTCGCCACGTTTGTTCAGTTGGCGCTCCAGGCCCAGCATCGACAGGGCGTAGCGCAGTGGCTCGCGCTGCAGGCTGCTGGGGTCACGCTCCAGGGCGCCGACCAGCGCGCGGTAGCCGTCGCGCAGGTTCAGGTCGTCACCGCCGAACACCTCCAGGGTGTCCTTGGGGTCACGTACCAGCAGGCTGCCCAGCATGCAGCCGATATTGGCCTCGCTGGCCTGGCCGGTGCGGGCAATGCGGTCGACCAGCACAGCGGCCTGAAATACGCCGCCCAGGGCAATCAATTGCTCCTGCAGGTTGCTCATGCGCGCGGGCTCCACGGCTCGGCGGCTTCGATTACACCACCGCCCAGGCACACTTCGCCGTCGTAGAACACCACCGACTGGCCTGGGGTGACGGCGCGCTGTGGCTCGTCGAACACGGCGCGGTAGCCGGTTTCGGTCAGTTCGAGGGTGCACTGCTGGTCGCTCTGGCGGTAACGCACCTTGGCGGTGAGCTGGCGCGGGCTGCTGAGGTCGATCGGGTTCACCCAGAAAATCTCCGAAGCCAGCAGGGCGCGGGAGAACAGCCATGGGTGTTCGTTGCCTTGGCCAACCACCAGCACATTGCGGGTCAGGTCCTTGTGCAACACGTACCACGGCTCGTCACCGGCATCCTTCAGGCCGCCAATGCCCAGGCCCTGCCGCTGGCCGATGGTGTGGTACATCAGGCCGTGGTGGCGGCCGATCACTTCACCTTCGGTGGTTTCGATGTCACCCGGCTGAGCTGGCAGGTACTGCTTGAGGAAATCGCTGAAACGACGCTCGCCAATGAAGCAGATGCCGGTGGAGTCCTTTTTCTTGGCGGTGGCCAGGCCGTGTTTTTCGGCGATGGCGCGCACTTCGGGTTTTTCCAGCTCGCCGACCGGGAATAGGGTGCGGGCAATTTCCTTGCCGCCAACGGCGTGCAGGAAGTAGCTCTGGTCCTTGTTCGGGTCCAGGCCCTTGAGCAGTTCGGTGAGGTCGCCAGTGTCGCGGCGGCGCACGTAGTGGCCGGTGGCGATCAGGTCGGCACCCAGCGACAGGGCGTAGTCGAGAAACGCCTTGAACTTGATTTCACGGTTGCAGAGGATGTCCGGGTTGGGCGTGCGGCCGGCCTTGTATTCTTCAAGGAAGTGCTCGAACACGTTGTCCCAGTATTCGGCGGCGAAGTTGGCGGTGTGCAGCTTGATGCCGATGCGGTCGCACACGGCCTGGGCGTCGGCCAGGTCTTCACGGGCGGTGCAGTATTCGGTGCCGTCGTCTTCTTCCCAGTTCTTCATGAACAGCCCTTCCACCTGGTAGCCCTGCTCGATGAGCAGAAGGGCGGAGACGGAAGAGTCCACGCCGCCGGACATGCCGACGATGACGCGGGTCTTGGCGGGGTCTTTGAGTGCTGGGCTGGTCATGGGTACCGGTGTAGATCAAGGGGGAAAAACGCCGATTCTATCAAACCCGTGGCGCCGCGTCAGTCGCGCAGCAGCTGGAGGCTATGCAGCGGGCCGTTCAAATAGTCGTCGAGGCAGCGCGGCACCAGCTCGCTGCGCCAGCGGGCGGGGTCGGCCAGCAGCTCGTCGCGGGTCAGCCATACGGCGCGGACGATGTCACTGTCCAGGGCGAGGTCTTCGTGGTGGCGCACAGGGCGGGCGGCGAAGCAGATGCGCTGGTAGGTCACGCCGTTGCTGGGGGCGGTGTACAGGTAGATGCCGACAACGCCGGTGAGCTCGACTTCCCAGGCAGTTTCTTCCAGGGTTTCGCGCAGGGCGGCCTGGCGCAGGGTCTCAAAGGGTTCGAGGTGGCCGGCGGGTTGGTTGAAGACGTGCTGGTTGGCTTTGAACTCCTCGACGAAAAGGAACTTGCCTTCGTGTTCGACGATGGTAGCGACGGTGATGTGGGGTTGCCAGGACATGAGTATTTCCTAGGGTTGGCGCGGGTCCTGTAGGAGCGGCCTTGTGTCGCGATGGGCCGCAAAGCGGCCCCGACGATATCCGCTGCGAAGCCGAAAATCTGGGGCCGCTTCGCAGCCCTTTCGCGACACAAGGCCGCTCCTACAGGGAGCCATGTACGCACTTTAAGAAAGCAAAAACCCCGGTGCGTGGCCGGGGTTTTTGCTGTTACTTCAAGCGAACCTTACAGGGCGGCAATGGCG
Source organism: Pseudomonas sp. NBRC 111140 (assembly GCF_001320885.1). NCBI lineage: Bacteria > Pseudomonadati > Pseudomonadota > Gammaproteobacteria > Pseudomonadales > Pseudomonadaceae > Pseudomonas > Pseudomonas sp. NBRC 111140. The sequence continues at coordinate 67,154 of NZ_BCBQ01000020.1, read as the reverse complement.
CTGTTCAGGGTCTGGCTTGGGCGCATCACCTTGGCGGTCAGCTCGGCATCCGGGGCGTAGTAACCACCGATGTCGGCTGGCTTGCCCTGAACGGCATTGAGCTCGGCGACGATGGTCGCTTCGTTCTCGGCCAGGGTTTTTGCCAGCGGTGCGAAGCGTGCCTGCAGGGCAGCGTCGTCAGCCTGAGCGGCCAGGGCTTCAGCCCAGTACAGGGTCAGGTAGAAGTGGCTGCCGCGGTTGTCGATACCACCGACCTTGCGCGACGGCGACTTGTTGGTGTCGAGGAACTTGCCGGTAGCCTGGTCCAGGGTGTTGGCCAGAACCTTGGCGCGCGGGTTGTCGTAGGTGTTGCCCAGGTGCTCCAGGGAAGCGGCCAGGGCCAGGAATTCACCCAGCGAGTCCCAACGCAGGAAGTTCTCTTCAACCAGCTGCTGTACGTGCTTGGGCGCCGAACCGCCGGCGCCGGTTTCGAACAGGCCACCGCCGTTCATCAGCGGCACGATCGACAGCATCTTGGCGCTGGTGCCCAGTTCCATGATCGGGAACAGGTCGGTCAGGTAGTCGCGCAGCACGTTGCCGGTCACCGAGATGGTGTCCTTGCCTTCGCGGATGCGGGCCAGGGAGAACTTGATGGCGTCGACCGGGGCCAGTACGCGGATGTCCAGGCCAGTGGTGTCGTGATCCTTCAGGTACTTCTGTACCTTCTCGATCATCACGCCGTCGTGGGCGCGAGCCGGGTCCAGCCAGAACACCGCCGGGGTGTCGCTCAGGCGGGCACGGTTGACGGCCAGCTTGACCCAATCCTGGATCGGAGCGTCTTTGGTCTGGCACATGCGGAAGATGTCACCGGCTTCGACGTTCTGTTCCAGCACGACGTTGCCCTTGCCATCGACCACGCGCACGACGCCGTCGGCCTTGATCTGGAAGGTCTTGTCGTGGGAGCCGTACTCTTCGGCCTTTTGCGCCATCAGGCCAACGTTCGGCACGCTGCCCATGGTGGTCGGGTCGAAGGCGCCGTGTTTCTTGCAATCTTCGATGGTGGCCTGGTAGATGCCGGCGTAGCAGCGGTCCGGGATCACGGCCTTGGCGTCTTGCAGTTCGCCAGCGGTGTTCCACATCTTGCCCGAGTCACGGATCATGGCTGGCATCGAGGCGTCGACGATAACGTCGCTCGGCACGTGCAGGTTGGTGATGCCTTTGTCGGAGTTGACCATGGCCAGGGCTGGGCGGTCGGCGTACAGGGCCTGGATGTCGGCTTCGATCTCGGCCTGCTTGTCAGCTGGCAGGTCCTTGATGCGGGCGTACAGGTCACCGATACCGTTGTTGGCGTTGAAGCCCACTTCGGCCAGTGCTGCGGCGTGCTTGGCCAGCACGTCGTTGTAGAACTCTTCGACGATGACGCCGAACATGATTGGGTCGGAGACCTTCATCATGGTGGCTTTCAGGTGAACCGACAGCAGCACGCCAGAAGCCTTGGCATCGGCGATCTGCTCGGCGATGAAGGCTTTCAGGGCCTTGCGGCTCATGGTGGCGCAGTCGATGATTTCGGCGGCTTTGACGGCGGTCTTTTCTTTCAGCACGGTGGTGCTGCCATCGTTGCCGACCAGCTCGATGCGCAGGCTGTCGTCACCTTCGATCAGTGCGGCCTTCTCGCTGCCGTAGAAATCGCCTTGGGTCATGTGGGCAACGTGCGACTTGGAGTCGGCGGCCCAAGCGCCCATCTTGTGCGGGTGCTTGCGGGCGTAGTTCTTGACCGACAGCGGCGCGCGGCGGTCGGAGTTGCCTTCGCGCAGCACCGGGTTCACGGCGGAACCCTTGATGCGGTCGTAGCGGGCGCGGGACTCTTTCTCGTCCGCGGTGGCCGGCTCGTCGGCGTAGTCAGGGATGTTGAAGCCCTTGCCTTGCAGTTCCTTGATCGCGGCTTTGAGCTGCGGTACCGAGGCGCTGATGTTCGGCAGCTTGATGATGTTGGCTTCAGGGGTGGTAGCCAGCTGGCCCAGTTCCGCCAGGTGATCGCCTACTCGCTTCTCTGCGCCCAGTTGCTCCGGGAAGGCGGCAAGGATACGGCCAGCCAGGGAGATGTCGCGAGTTTCGACGGCGATGTCAGCGCAAGCTGTGAAAGCTTCGACGATCGGCAGCAGCGAGTAGGTGGCGAGGGCGGGGGCTTCGTCGGTGAAGGTATAGATGATCTTGGAACGGGTGGGCATGCGGGTTAACTCTCTGTGTGCTGAGCGTGCTCGAGTCTCGTGGTGCGCAGGGTAGGCGCATCGCCCTGGCAGCGCCATGAGCGGAAAGTCGAGAGGCTGCGAGCGGTGATGGTGGATGCATCAGTCGAGCGTCAAGTGCTGGGCTGCGGTAACAACCCAGGCTTAGTGGCCATTCATGGCCTAGGGCGGTCCGCATTTTCCTGGGATTCGCCCCGATGACCCTTCGGTCGCGGCGGAGTATACCAAACCATTCGGGCTAATCAGCAAGGCCAAGTGATATCGGCCCATTTATAAGACCAAAGACTAAGCGGCAATGTGGCGGGTTGTCGCATGCCTTGCAGGTCGGCAGATGTGGTTTAGGCTCATTGCATCGCATGATGTCCAAACCACACCCGACAGCGGAGTAGTGCAAGCATGGGATACCAGAAAATCAAGGTTCCGACCGACGGCGCCAAGATCACCGTCAATGCAGACCATTCGCTCAACGTGCCTGACAATCCGATCATTCCGTACATCGAGGGCGACGGGATCGGCATCGATGTCTCGCCCGTGATGATCAAGGTGGTCGACGCCGCCGTGCAGAAGGCCTATGGCGGCAAGCGCAAGATTGCCTGGATGGAGGTGTACGCCGGCGAAAAAGCCACCCAGGTATACGACCAGGACACCTGGCTGCCGCAGGAAACCCTCGATGCCGTGCGAGATTACGTGGTGTCGATCAAGGGCCCGCTTACCACCCCGGTCGGTGGCGGCATCCGCTCGCTCAACGTGGCGCTGCGCCAGCAGCTCGACCTGTACGTGTGCCTGCGCCCGGTGCTGTGGTTCCAGGGTGTGCCGAGCCCGGTGAAAAAGCCGGGCGACGTCGACATGGTGATCTTCCGCGAGAACTCCGAGGACATTTACGCGGGCATCGAGTGGAAGGCCGGCTCGCCCGAGGCGAACAAGGTGATCAAGTTCCTTAAAGAGGAAATGGGCGTCACCAAGATCCGTTTCGACCAGGACTGCGGCATCGGCGTCAAGCCGGTATCCCGCGAGGGCACCAAGCGCCTGGTGCGCAAGGCCCTGCAATACGTGGTGGACAATGACCGCGAGTCGCTGACCCTGGTGCACAAGGGCAACATCATGAAGTTCACCGAAGGGGCCTTCAAGGACTGGGGCTACGAGGTGGCGCGGGACGAGTTCGGCGCCGAACTGCTCGATGGCGGCCCGTGGATGAAGTTCAAGAACCCCAAGAGTGGCCGCGAGGTCATCGTCAAGGACGCCATTGCCGACGCCATGCTGCAGCAAATTTTGCTGCGCCCGGCCGAGTACGACGTGATTGCCACGCTCAACCTCAACGGTGACTACCTGTCCGACGCCCTGGCGGCGGAGGTGGGCGGTATCGGCATTGCGCCGGGCGCCAACCTGTCCGACACCGTGGCCATGTTCGAGGCCACCCACGGCACCGCGCCCAAGTATGCCGGGCAGGACAAGGTCAACCCGGGCTCGGTGATACTCTCGGCAGAAATGATGCTGCGCCACATGGGCTGGACCGAGGCCGCCGACCTGATCATCAAGGGCACCAACGGCGCGATTGCGGCCAAGACCGTGACCTACGATTTCGAGCGGCTGATGGAGGGGGCCCGGCTGGTGAGCAGCTCAGGTTTTGGCGATGAAATGATCAAGCACATGTAAGGCAATACAAAACCGGCCGCTTCCTGTAAAGAAGCGGCCGGTTTTTTCGTATACCGGCAGTAAAGCAGGGTTCACGCATTAGCGGTCGTGGGCGAGTTCGGTACTCCCGTTGAAGCGCTGACGTTGATGCCCTTGATTTCAACCGCATGCAGGCCTTTCGGGCCCTGGATGATGTTGAACGTCACAGCTTGTCCGGCTTTCAGCGTCTTGTAACCGTCCATCTGGATCGCCGAATAGTGTGCGAACAGATCTTCGGTTCCGCCGTCCTCATTGATGAATCCATAGCCCTTGGCATTGTTGAACCACTTGACTTTACCGCTTGCCATCCCTATGTCCCTCTGCAAAGGACTCCATCACTGGAGTATCATCCACGTCATCCGCATACGAACCTTGCGAAAAATCTGGTTGACTGCGCGGATCTTTATCGACCACGGTGGGTTCTTATTGGTTGTAACACCGTTTTGCCGATAGTCAAGGTCACGCGGCGCCTGCGCTGGCGGTGGCCTGTGCGGTCAACCCACAACCTTAACCTGACGCTCATGATGAAATTCTTTCCATGCATGCACCTAGTGAGATTCGACTAACATTCAATCAGGATCGCCCGCAATCGAATGAGGACGACGGCTCGGGTCTTGCAGTTCAGGAAGCCAAGCCGATCCTGCAGGCGCCACCGATGTACAAGGTGGTTTTGTTCAACGATGACTACACGCCAATGGATTTCGTCGTCGAAGTGCTCGAGACGTTCTTCAGTCTGAACCGCGAGCTGGCGACCAAGATCATGCTGACCGTCCATACAGAAGGGCGGGCAGTGTGCGGATTGTTTACCCGTGACATCGCCGAAACAAAGGCTATGCAGGTCAACCAATACGCCAGGGAAAGCCAGCATCCGCTACTCTGTGAAATCGAGAAGGACGGTTAATCGCCGACCACTTGGGTATGAGGTGAAGCTATGTTAAACCGCGAGCTCGAAGTCACCCTCAATCTGGCCTTCAAGGAGGCCCGTTCGAAGCGTCATGAGTTCATGACTGTCGAACATCTGCTGCTGGCACTCCTTGACAATGAGGCTGCTGCGACCGTTCTGCGCGCCTGTGGCGCCAATCTCGACAAACTCAAGCATGACCTGCAAGAGTTCATCGACTCCACAACGCCGCTGATTCCTGTCAACGACGAAGACCGGGAAACCCAGCCGACTCTGGGCTTCCAGCGTGTGCTGCAGCGTGCCGTGTTCCACGTGCAAAGCTCCGGCAAACGCGAAGTGACTGGCGCCAATGTGCTGGTGGCGATCTTCAGCGAACAGGAAAGCCAGGCCGTGTTTCTGCTCAAGCAGCAGAGCGTGGCCCGTATCGACGTGGTCAACTACATCGCCCATGGTATCTCCAAGGTGCCAGGGCATGGTTCGCAGTCTGAAAGCGACCAGGAAATGCAGGACGAAGAGGGCGGTGAAACCTCCTCTTCGAGCAACCCACTGGACGCCTATGCCAGCAACCTGAACGAGCTGGCGCGTGCCGGCCGCATCGACCCACTGGTCGGCCGCGAGCAGGAAGTGGAGCGGGTGGCGCAAATCCTTGCCCGTCGGCGCAAGAACAACCCGCTGCTGGTGGGTGAGGCAGGCGTGGGCAAGACGGCCATCGCCGAAGGCCTGGCCAAGCGCATCGTCGACGGCCAGGTGCCCGACCTGCTGGCGCAGAGCGTGGTGTATTCCCTCGACCTGGGCGCGCTGCTGGCCGGTACCAAATACCGTGGCGACTTCGAGAAGCGTTTCAAGGCGCTGCTCGGTGAGCTGCGCAAGCGCCCGCAGGCCATCCTGTTCATCGACGAAATCCACACCATCATCGGTGCCGGTGCAGCGTCGGGTGGGGTGATGGATGCCTCCAACCTGCTCAAGCCGCTGCTGTCGTCGGGTGAAATCCGTTGTATCGGCTCGACCACCTTCCAGGAGTTTCGCGGCATCTTCGAGAAGGACCGTGCGCTGGCACGGCGCTTCCAGAAGGTGGACGTCAGCGAGCCATCGGTCGAAGACACCGTGGGCATTCTGCGCGGCCTGAAGGGGCGTTTCGAAAGCCACCACAACATCGAGTACAGTGACGAAGCCCTGCGCGCCGCCGCTGAACTGGCCTCGCGCTACATCAATGACCGGCACATGCCGGACAAGGCCATCGACGTAATCGACGAAGCCGGCGCCTACCAGCGTCTGCAACCGGAGGCCAACCGCGTCAAGCGCATCGATGTGCCGCAAGTCGAGGATATCGTCGCCAAGATCGCGCGGATTCCGCCGAAGCATGTCAGCAGTTCCGACAAGGAGCTGCTGCGTAACCTTGAGCGCGACCTGAAACTGACCGTGTTCGGCCAGGACCAGGCAATCGACTCGCTGTCTACCGCGATCAAGCTGTCTCGTGCCGGCCTCAAGTCGCCAGACAAGCCGGTTGGTTCGTTCCTGTTCGCTGGCCCCACTGGTGTCGGCAAGACCGAAGCGGCGCGGCAGCTGGCCAAAGCGCTGGGCGTGGAACTGGTGCGCTTCGACATGTCCGAGTACATGGAGCGCCACACCGTGTCGCGCCTTATCGGTGCGCCGCCTGGTTATGTTGGTTTCGACCAGGGTGGTTTGCTGACCGAGGCGATTACCAAGCAACCGCACTGCGTGTTGCTGCTCGACGAAATCGAGAAGGCTCACCCGGAAGTCTTCAACCTGCTGTTGCAGGTGATGGACCACGGTACCCTGACCGACAACAACGGGCGCAAGGCCGACTTCCGTAACGTGATCCTGATCATGACCACCAACGCCGGTGCCGAAACCGCGGCGCGGGCGTCGATCGGCTTCACTCATCAGGACCACGCGTCCGATGCCATGGAAGTGATCCGCAAGAGCTTCACGCCAGAGTTCCGCAACCGCCTGGATACCATCATCCAGTTTGGCCGCCTGAGCACAGAGACGATCAAAAGCATCGTCGACAAGTTCCTTATCGAACTGCAGGCGCAGCTGGAAGACAAGCGTGTGCTGCTGGAAGTCAGCGATGATGCGCGCGGCTGGCTGGCGGTTTCGGGGTACGACGCGCAGATGGGTGCGCGGCCGATGGCGCGGCTGATCCAGGACAAGATCAAGCGGCCGCTGGCCGAGGAGATCTTGTTCGGCGAGCTGGCCGAGCATGGCGGCGTGGTGCACGTCGACCTGCGCGATGGCGAACTGGTGTTCGACTTCGAGACCACGGCTGAGGTCGCGTGATGCAGGGGGCTGCAAAGCAGCCCCCTTGTAATCTGGCAGGCACAAAAAAGCCCGGCACATGGCCGGGCTTTTTCATGGCTGGAGCTTAGCGCGCACGGTAGGTGATGCGGCCTTTGCTCAGGTCATAAGGCGTCAGCTCGACGCGGACCTTGTCGCCAGTGAGAATACGGATGTAGTTCTTGCGCATCTTTCCGGAGATGTGCGCGGTTACGACGTGCCCGTTTTCCAACTCCACGCGGAACATGGTGTTGGGCAGGGTGTCGACGACAGTACCTTCCATTTCGAAGCTGTCTTCTTTCGACATGCAGTAGAGCCCTCGGATCCAGTGTTGGCCCGACGCATAACCGCACCGGGCAAAAAAGTGGCGTGGATTATGCCGGAAAACTGCGTGTCAAGCCAATGTCTTTCAGTTGAGGGTGACCCAACGCTGGTTTATCAGCAGCTCGATAGGCCGATACTGCGTCTTGTAGTTCATTTTCTTGCAGTTCTTGATCCAGTAACCCAGGTACACCGCTTCCAGGTCCTGGCGAAGGGCTTCGGTGATCTGCCAGAGGATGGCGAAGCGGCCAAGGCTGCGGCGTTCCTCGTCCGGCTCGTAGAAGGTGTACACCGCTGACAGGCCATTGGGCAGCAGGTCGCACACGGCCACCGCCATCAGGTGGCCTTCGAGGCGGAACTCGTAGAACCAGCAGAACGGCAGGTCACGTACCAGAAAAGTGGAGAACTGGTCGCGGCTGGGTGGGTACATGTCACCGTCGGCGTGGCGCGTTTCGATGTAGCGCCGGTAGAGCTCGAAGTACTCTTCCTTGAACGCCGGGCGAGCTGCCGTCACGGTCAGGTCGGCGTTGCGTTTGAGGATGCGCCGCTGCTGGCGGTTGGGGATGAAGCGCGCCGCCGGGATGCGCGCCGGCACGCAGGCGTTGCAGTTCTGGCAATGTGGGCGGTACAGGTGGTCGCCGCTGCGTCGAAAGCCCATTTCCGACAAGTCGGCGTACACATTCACGTCCATCGGCTGGCTGGGGTCGAGGAACAGCGTGGTCGCCTGCTCGTCTGGCAGGTAGCTGCAGGAGTGGGGTTGAGTGGCATAGAACTTCAACCGCGCCAGCTCTGTCATGATCAACCCCCTCGGTGAGACTTTGATTTAAGTGTAAGCCAGCTACGGCAACTCGCCTAGGCAACCCATGTAGCGCTGTTGGGCTGGTCGAGGTGGCGTGCCAGGTAATCGGCGAACTCGGCGCGGCTGATGGCATGGGCACCCAGGCTGTGCAGGTGGTTGGTGGGCATCTGGCAGTCGATAAGCGCAAAGCCCGCATCGCGCAGGTGGTTGACCAGGGTGACGAAGCCGACCTTGGAGGCGTTGTCGGCGCGGCTGAACATCGATTCGCCAAAGAACAGCTGGCCCATGGCCAGGCCGTACAGGCCGCCGACCAGCTTACCGTCCTGGCGTACCTCCACCGAATGGGCGATGCCGCGGCGGTGCAGCTCGCAATAGGCGTTGCGCATGGTGTCGGTAATCCAGGTGCCGTCGGCGTAGTCGCGTGGCGCAGCGCAGGCGGCGATCACGGCCGGAAAGTCGGTGTCGAAGCTGACCTGGTAGCGGCCTTGGCGCATCAGCTTGGCCAGCGAGCGCGACACGTGCAACTGGTCGGGGAGCAGCACTGTACGTGGGTCGGGTGACCACCACAGGATCGGCTGGCCGTCCTGGTACCACGGGAAGCAGCCATGGCGATACGCTTGTACCAGGCGCTCGGGGCTCAGGTCACCGCCAGCGGCCAGCAGGCCGTTGGGGTCATGCAGGGCCTTTTCCAGGGGTGGGAAGGTCAGCGAGTCGCGAGTCAGCCAGGTAAGCATGGTCTATCGTGCGGTGGGGGAGGGGAGAGGTCAGCATGGCGCGGGTGAAATGCAGGGTCAATCTCTTTGGCTTCTTCGCGGGCGATGAAAACAGGCAATTTAAGACACATTCATCAAGCCGCAGGCACCATCCGCTACATTTGCTGTCACACCTGTGCAAAAACACAGCATAAGCCTTTGTCACAAAAGAAAATGCGTGCTCAAATTGCAGCTATATGATTCGCCCCCGCTCAAACACCCATACGGCGTGCCGTCATGGCGGCTGGCGGGCAGTAATGTTAAAAGTAGTGGTTCATTGGTCGCGCAGCGGCCGATCACTATTGGACGCGCACCACGCGCAGGAATAGACGCGTTTTGAAGAAATCCACCGCAACCCCAGCTCCCTTGCCTGTGCCTCTGTGGCGGCAGCAGCTGCATTATCGCCTCAAGGAAGGTGCGTTGATCGCTGTCGGCGCCCTGTGCCTGTACCTGTGGATGGCGCTGCTGACCTACGACACCTCGGACCCAGGCTTCAGCCACACCAGCAACGTCGACCAGGTGCAGAATGCTGCCGGGCGTGCCGGTGCCTACTTCGCCGACATCCTGTTCATGGTGCTGGGCTACTTCGCCTATATCTTCCCGCTGCTGCTGGCGGTCAAGACCTGGCAGATATTCCGTGAGCGCCACCAGCCGTGGGATTGGAGCGGCTGGTTGTTCTCCTGGCGGCTGATCGGCCTGGTGTTCCTGGTGCTGTCGGGGGCGGCGCTGGCGCATATCCACTTCCACCCGCCGGCGAGCTTGCCGTTCTCCGCCGGTGGTGCACTGGGCGAAAGCCTCGGCGACCTGGCGCGCAACCTGCTGAACGTGCAGGGCAGCACGCTGATGTTCATTGCCCTGTTCCTGTTCGGCCTGACCGTGTTCACCGATCTGTCGTGGTTCAAGGTGATGGACCTGACCGGCAAGATCACCCTCGACCTGTTCGAACTGGTGCAAGGGGCGGCCAATCGCTGGTGGGAAGCGCGCAACGAGCGCAAGCGCCTCGAGGCACAGCTGCGCGAGGATGAGCCAGTGGTCAGGGCTGCACCCATGGCCACCGAGAAGCGGGAACCGGCCAAACCGGCGCTGCGTGAACGTATCTTCAAGCGTGAAGCGTCGCCCGCCCCGGTGGTTGAACCCCGTGAGCCAACCCTCGGCCGCGAGCCTGCCGCCCCGCCGCGCGAGCCAACCCTCGCCCGTGAGCCGGTCGTGCCGCGTGACGCGGTGGTGCCACGTGCGCAGCCTGCAACCCCGATGATCGTGCCACCGGCAGCCGACAAGGCGCCGGAGCCGAGCAAGCGGGTGATGAAGGAGAAGCAGGCGCCGCTGTTCGTCGACAGCGCCGTGGAAGGCACCTTGCCGTCGATTTCCATTCTCGACCCGGCGGAGCAGAAGAAGATCGAGTACTCGCCGGAGTCTCTGGCCGGTGTCGGTCAGCTGCTGGAAATCAAGCTCAAGGAATTCGGTGTGGAAGTGGCGGTGGACTCGATCCACCCGGGCCCGGTGATTACCCGCTACGAAATCCAACCGGCTGCCGGTGTGAAGGTCAGCCGCATCGCCAACCTGGCCAAGGACCTGGCGCGTTCGCTGGCCGTGACCAGCGTGCGGGTGGTCGAGGTCATCCCTGGCAAGACCACCGTCGGTATCGAGATCCCCAACGAAAACCGCCAGATGGTGCGCTTCTCCGAAGTGCTGGCCACGCCGCAGTTCGACGAGCAGAAATCGCCGGTCACCCTGGCCTTGGGCCACGACATCGGCGGCAAGCCGGTGATCACCGACCTGGCGAAGATGCCGCACCTGCTGGTGGCCGGTACTACGGGTTCTGGTAAGTCGGTGGGTGTCAACGCGATGATTCTGTCGATCCTGTTCAAATCCAGCCCGGAAGACGCGCGGCTGATCATGATCGACCCGAAAATGCTCGAACTGTCCATCTACGAAGGCATCCCGCACCTTCTGTGCCCGGTGGTCACCGATATGAAGGACGCCGCCAACGCCTTGCGCTGGAGCGTGGCCGAGATGGAACGGCGCTACAAGCTGATGGCGGCCATGGGCGTGCGTAACCTGGCCGGCTTCAACCGCAAGATCAAGGACGCCCAGGAAGCCGGTGAAGTCATCCATGATCCGTTGTATCGCCGCGAGAGCATGGACGACGAGCCGCCTACACTGAAAACCCTGCCGACCATCGTGGTGGTGGTGGACGAGTTCGCCGACATGATGATGATCGTCGGCAAGAAGGTCGAAGAGCTGATTGCCCGTATCGCGCAGAAGGCGCGGGCAGCCGGTATCCACCTGATCCTCGCCACGCAGCGCCCGTCGGTGGACGTGATCACCGGCCTGATCAAGGCCAACATCCCGACCCGTATGGCGTTCCAGGTGTCGAGCAAGATCGACTCGCGCACCATCATCGACCAAGGCGGCGCCGAGCAGTTGCTGGGCCACGGCGACATGCTGTACATGCCGCCGGGCACCAGCCTGCCAATCCGCGTGCACGGTGCGTTCGTTTCCGACGACGAAGTGCACCGCACGGTCGAAGCGTGGAAGCTGCGCGGCGCCCCGGACTACAACGACGACATCCTCAACGGCGTCGAAGAGGCCGGCAGCGGCTTCGATGGCGGCGGCGGTGGTGGCGATGGTGACGATGCCGAAACCGATGCACTGTATGATGAAGCGGTGCAATTCGTGCTTGAGAGCCGTCGTGCTTCCATTTCTGCAGTGCAACGCAAGTTGAAGATCGGCTACAACCGTGCTGCGCGCATGATCGAGTCGATGGAGATGGCTGGCGTCGTCACCCCGATGAACAGTAACGGCTCGCGGGAAGTGATTGCCCCAGGTGGCCCGCGCGACTGATGAACACCCTGTCGGGCGCCAACGGTGGTGCCCGGCCTTTTCAACGCTCAATGAGGATTCCCATGCGCGCGATTCGCATGCTGTTGGTTTCTGCCCTGGCTCTGGGCACTGTTACGGCTTATGCCGGTGAGCAAGATGTACAACGCTTGACCCAGCTGCTGGAGAAGTCGCAGACCATCGAGGCCAACTTTTCCCAGCTGACCCTGGGCGCCGATGGCACCAGCTTGCAGGAAACCTCGGGCAAGATGACGGTCAAGCGCCCAGGCCTGTTCTACTGGCACACCGATGCGCCGCAGGAGCAGGTGGTGGTGTCGGATGGCAAGAACGTCACCCTGTGGGACCCGGACCTGGAGCAGGCCACCATCAAGAAGCTCGACGTGCGTCTGAACCAGACCCCGGCTCTGCTGCTGTCCGGTGACGTGTCGAAGATCAGCCAGAGTTTCGATATCGCCTCGAAGGAGCAGGGCGAAGTAATGGACTTCACCCTCAAGCCCAAGACCAAGGACACGCTGTTCGATTCGCTGCGCGTCTCGTTCCGCAAGGGCCTGATCAATGACATGCAATTGATCGACAGTGTTGGTCAGCGCACCAACATCCTGTTCAATGGCGTCAAGGCCAACCAGGCGGTGCCGGACAGCAAGTTCACGTTCGACATCCCCAAAGGCGCCGACGTGATCAAGGAGTAACCAGAGCCCGTCATGGACCTGTTTCGAAGCGAACCCGTCGCTCAGCCCCTGGCCGCCCGCCTGCGCCCGTCCAACCTGGATGAATACGTTGGCCAGGAGCACCTGCTGGCGCGCGGTAAACCGCTGCGCGAGGCGCTGGAGCAGGGTGCGCTGCACTCGATGATTTTCTGGGGGCCGCCTGGGGTGGGCAAAACCACCCTGGCGCGGCTGCTCGCGCAGTTCTGCGATGCGCACTTCGAAACGGTGTCGGCGGTGCTGGCTGGGGTGAAAGAGATTCGCCAGGCGGTGGAGGTGGCCAAGCAGCAGGCTGGTCAATATGGCCGCCGCACCATCTTGTTCGTTGACGAAGTGCACCGTTTCAACAAGTCGCAGCAGGACGCCTTTCTACCCTATGTGGAAGACGGCACACTGCTGTTCATCGGCGCCACCACCGAAAACCCGTCGTTCGAGCTGAACAACGCGTTGTTGTCGCGGGCGCGGGTCTACGTGCTCAAGAGCCTGGACGAGGCGGCCCTGCGCAAGCTGGTCAACCGTGCGCTGACCGAAGAGCGTGGCCTGGGCAAGCGCAACCTGCGGGTGGGTGACGAAGCTTTCAAGATGCTGATGGCCGCCGCCGACGGTGATGGCCGGCGCATGCTCAATTTCCTCGAGAACGCTTCGGACCTGGCCGAAGATGGCAGCGAGATCGACGTCGAGATGCTGCAGAGCCTGCTGGGTGACAGCCGTCGCCGTTTCGACAAGGGCGGCGAGGCGTTCTACGACCAGATTTCCGCGTTGCACAAGTCGGTGCGCGGCTCCAACCCTGATGGCGCTTTGTATTGGTTCGCCCGCATGCTCGACGGCGGCTGCGACCCGCTGTACATCGCCCGCCGCGTGGTGCGTATGGCCAGCGAGGACATCGGTAATGCCGACCCGCGCGCGCTCAGCCTGTGCCTGGCAGCCTGGGACGTGCAGGAGCGCCTTGGCAGCCCCGAGGGTGAGCTGGCGGTGGCCCAGGCCATCACCTACCTGGCCTGTGCGCCCAAGAGCAACGCGGTGTACATGGGCTTCAAGACGGCGCTGCGAGAAGCCGCCGAACATGGGTCGCTGGAAGTGCCGCTGCACCTGCGCAATGCCCCGACCAAGCTGATGAAGCAACTGGGCTATGGTGACGAGTACCGCTACGCCCACGATGAACCCGACGCCTACGCCGCCGGTGAGGATTACTTCCCCGATGAGCTGGAGCCACGCCAGTACTACCAGCCAGTGCCCCGTGGCCTGGAACTGAAAATTGGCGAGAAACTGCGCCACTTGGCCGACCTAGACCGAAACAGCCCCCGTCAGCGGAGAAAACCATGATCGCACTCATTGCCGCGGTCAGCGCGGGCGGTGTTGCTGGCACTTTGTTGCGCTTCGCTACCGCCAATTGGGTCGCGGCCCACTGGCCACGGCACTTCTATGCCGGTACGCTGGCGGTCAACCTGGTTGGCTGCCTGCTGATCGGCCTGCTCTATGGCTTGTTCTTGCACAAGCCGCTGGCGCCGATCGAATTGCGCGCTGGCTTGATTGTCGGCTTCCTCGGTGGCCTGACAACCTTTTCCTCCTTCTCGCTCGATACCGTGCGCCTGATGGAAAGCGGGCAAGTGCCCCTTGCCTTGGGCTATACCAGTATCAGCGTGGTGGGTGGGCTGCTTGCAACCTGGGCTGGCCTGTCCCTGACCCGATTCTGAACCAACACTTACATATAACGAGAGAACGATATGCTCGATTCCAAACTGTTACGCGGCCAACTTCAGGAAGTGGCGGATCGCCTGGCCTCCCGTGGCTTCAGCCTGGATGTCGCGCGCATCGAATCACTGGAAGAACGCCGTAAGGCGGTGCAGACCCGCACCGAGCAACTGCAGGCCGAGCGTAACGCCCGCTCCAAGTCCATCGGTCAGGCCAAGGCCAAGGGCGAAGACATCGCGCCGCTGATGGCCGACGTCGAGCGCATGGCCAATGAACTGGCCGCCGGCAAGCTTGAGCTGGACGGCATCCAGGCCGAGCTGGACGGCATTCTGCTGACCATCCCCAACCTGCCGGACGCCAGCGTACCGGTCGGTGCCAGCGAAGACGACAACGTCGAAGTGCGCCGTTGGGGCACGCCGAAGGCGTTCGACTTCGAAATCAAGGACCACGTCGCCCTTGGTGAAGTCAGCGGTGGCCTGGACTTCGAAGCGGCTGCCAAGCTGTCCGGCGCCCGTTTCGCTGTGCTGCGTGGCCCGATCGCCCGCCTGCACCGCGCCCTGGCGCAATTCATGATCAACCTGCACACCGGCGAGCACGGCTACGAGGAACACTACACCCCTTACCTGGTGCAGGCTCCGGCCCTACAGGGCACCGGCCAGCTGCCCAAGTTCGAGGAAGACCTGTTCAAGATCACCCGCGAAGGCGAGGCTGACTTCTACCTGATCCCGACCGCCGAAGTGTCGCTGACCAACCTGGTAGCGGGTGAAATCCTCGACGCCAAGCAACTGCCGCTGAAACTGGTTGCCCACACCCCATGCTTCCGCAGCGAAGCCGGTGCTTCCGGCCGCGACACCCGCGGCATGATCCGCCAGCACCAGTTCGACAAGGTCGAGATGGTCCAGGTGGTAGAGCCGGCCAAATCGATGGAAGCCTTGGAAGGCCTGACTGCCAACGCTGAGCGCGTGCTGCAGTTGCTGGAGCTGCCGTACCGCGTGCTGGCCCTGTGCACCGGCGACATGGGCTTTGGTGCAGTGAAAACCTACGACCTGGAAGTGTGGGTGCCGAGCCAGGACAAGTACCGCGAAATCAGCTCGTGCTCCAACTGCGGCGACTTCCAGGCGCGCCGCATGCAGGCCCGCTGGCGTAACCCGGAAACCGGCAAGCCAGAACTGGTGCACACCCTCAACGGCTCTGGCCTGGCCGTAGGCCGTACTTTGGTTGCCGTATTGGAAAACTACCAGCAGGCCGACGGCTCGATCCTGGTGCCGGAAGTGCTGAAGCCGTACATGGGCGGCGTCGAGGTCATCCGCTAAATGAATTACCTGCCGCTGTTCCACAAGCTGCAGGGCGGCCGCGTGCTGGTCGTCGGCGGCGGTGAGATCGCCTTGCGCAAGGCGCGCCTGCTGGCCGATGCCGGCGGTGTGCTGCGCGTGGTGGCGCCGGACGTCGACGGCCAGTTGGCCGCGTTGGCCCGGGAAGGTGGCGGTGAGGTGCTGGTGCGTGGCTATCAGGCAGCCGACCTTGTCGGTTGCCGGCTGGTGATCGCGGCTACCGACGACCCTGGGCTCAATGCCCAGGTGTCGGCCGATGCGCAGGCCCTCAGCCTGCCGGTCAACGTGGTGGATGCGCCGGCCCTGTGCACGGTGATCTTCCCGGCGATCGTCGACCGCTCGCCGCTGGTGATTGCGGTTTCCAGCGGTGGTGATGCCCCAGTGCTGGCGCGCTTGATTCGCGCCAAGCTGGAGGCGTGGATCCCTTCGGCCTACGGCGAGCTGGCCGGGCTGGCGGCGCGTTTCCGGCACAAGGTCAAATCCTTGTACCCAGACGTCAACCAGCGCCGCGGCTTCTGGGAAACCGTGTTCCAGGGGCCGATCGCCGAGCGCCAGCTGGCCGGGCAGGGCGCTGAAGCCGAGCGCCTGTTGCAGGCGATGGTAGAAGGCGCGCCGGTGCAGCAGGGCGGTGAGGTGTACTTGGTAGGTGCTGGCCCGGGCGATCCGGACTTGCTGACCTTCCGAGCCTTGCGCCTGATGCAGCAGGCCGATGTGGTGCTGTACGACCGTCTGGTGGCGCCAGCTATTATCGAGATGTGCCGGCGGGATGCCGAGCGCATCTACGTGGGCAAGCGCCGCGCTGAGCATGCCGTGCCGCAGGATCAGATCAACCGCCTGCTGGTCGATCTGGCCCAGCAGGGCAAGCGGGTGCTGCGCCTGAAGGGTGGCGACCCGTTCATCTTCGGCCGGGGTGGCGAAGAGATCGAGGAGCTGGCCGAGCATGGTATCCCGTTCCAGGTGGTGCCGGGCATCACGGCGGCCAGTGGCTGTTCCGCATATGGCGGCATTCCGCTGACTCACCGCGACTATGCCCAGTCGGTGCGTTTCGTCACCGGGCACCTGAAGGATGGCACCAGCAACTTGCCATGGAATGACCTGGTGGCGCCAGCGCAGACCTTGGTGTTCTACATGGGGTTGGTGGGTTTGCCGACCATTTGCGCCGAGTTGATTCGCCATGGGCGAGCGGCCAGCACACCGGCTGCTTTGGTTCAGCAGGGGACGACGCGAAACCAGCGGGTGTTCACCGGTACCCTGGCAGACCTGCCGGGCCTGGTGGCCCAGCATGAAGTGCATGCGCCAACCCTGGTGATTGTCGGGGAAGTGGTGCAGTTGCGTGAAAAGCTGGCCTGGTTCGAAGGTTCGCAGAACAGCTGACAATGCTGGGGCTGCAAAGCAGCCCCGGCTTTCTCAAACCTGCCAAATCCCCTTGCCCGCCAACCGCTCCCGATCATGCGGCGCGCCAAAGTCCTGCAAAGGCCCTTTAGGCACTATCCCGTTCGGGTTGATGGTCTTGTGGCTCATGTAGTAGTGCTTCTGTATATGCTCCATATCCACAGTGGCCGCTACCCCTGGCCACTGGTACAGCTCGCGCAGCCAGTTCGACAGGTTGTGGTAGTCGCTCAGGCGCCGCAGGTTGCACTTGAAGTGCCCGTGGTACACCGCATCGAAGCGCACAAGCGTGGTGAACAGGCGTACATCGGCCTCAGTCAGGTACTCGCCCGCCAGGTAGCGATTGCGGCTTAGCAAGTCTTCCAGGTAATCCAGTTCGTTGAACACATCATCAAACGCCGCTTCGTAGGCGTCTTGCGTGGTGGCAAAGCCTGCCCGGTAAACGCCGTTGTTCACCGCCGGATAAATGCGCTCGTTCAGCGCCTCGATGACCGGTCGCAGTGGTTCGGGGTACAAATCCAGGGTGTTGCCAGTCAGCTCGTTGAACGCGCTGTTGAAGATACGGATGATCTCCGACGATTCGTTGTTGACGATGCGCTGCTCTTTCTTGTCCCACAGGACAGGCACGGTCACCCGGCCGGTGTAATGCGGGTCATCCTGGGTATAGCGCTGGTGCAGATACTGCAGGGCGCCAAGGTGGTCGCCGCTGGAGCCTTGCTGCTGGTCGAAGGTCCAGCCATGGTCTTGCATCAGCCAACTGACCACCGACACATCGATCAATGGCTCAAGGCCTTTGAGGGCGCGCAAGATCAGGGTGCGATGAGCCCATGGGCAGGCCAGCGAGACGTACAGGTGGTAACGGCCGGCTTCGGGGGCGGGGAGTTGATTGCGGCGTTGGGCGTTTTCGCGTTTGAACGTACCGTCCTTGCCGTTTTCATACCACTGGTCATGCCAGCGGCCGTCGATCAAAAGGCCCATGAGTGAGCTCCTCGGTACAAAGTGATTTGTCGTTGGAGCCCAGTCTAGGCCAAATCGTTCGAACAAATAGCGCAAAGATCGGGGTGATACGATCGGTTAAATCGATCGGTTTCGCGTGTTCCAATAGCCTTGAGCTGTCGCAAACGCTTGTTCGCGGTCCCGCCCTAAGCCCCGCAATGCCAGGGCCATGGTGGCGATGACGGCCTTCTCGCCATAGCTGTCTTCAATCTCGCCACGCCAGAACGCCAGCAACTGTTCGGCCTGCAGGCTGGGCGGTTTGACATGTCGGCGCTCGCTCAGCGCTGGCCACTCTTCGTCCCACGCTTCGCCCGCCGTGGTGCCGTAGAGGTGGCTGATGACATCAGGGTTGACCTCGATCTCGCCACCGTCGCCCTTGATCACCACGGCATGATCGCCCAGCAGCCGGCTAGCCTCGCGGTGCACGGCCTGATAGCCGGGATGGAAGATGCTTTGCAGGCCACAGCGCGCACCCAGCGGGTTGAGCACTCGGGCCAGCGAGTGGATCGGTGAGCGCAGGCCCAAGGTGTTGCGCAGGTCGATCATGCGCTGCAATTGCGGCGCCCAATCGTGCAGCGGGAAGAACGCCAACTGGTGCTGGTCCAGTGCGTTGTCGACTGCATCCCAATCGCGGCACAGCGGGATCTGCAACCGTTCGAGCAACTGTTCGCTGTACATGCGCCCGGCGGTGTGCGCGCCACCGCCGTGCATCAGGATGCGCACGCCATTGTTGGCCAGGCACTTGGCAGCCAACAGGTACCAGGGCAGGTGGCGCTTCTTGCCGGCGTAAGTGGGCCAGTCCAGGTCCACGGCGATGCGCGGCGCCTGCAGGTGGGTGCGCAGGGCCTCGGTGAAGCCGGCCAGTTCTTCGGCGCTTTCTTCCTTGTGCCGCAGCAGCATGAGGAAGGCGCCCAGCTGAGTGTCTTCGACCTTGCCTTCCAGCAGCAGGGTCATGGCAGCACGGGCTTCTTCGCGGGTCAGGCCGCGCGCACCGCGCTTGCCTTTGCCGAGAATGCGCACGAATTCGGCGAACGGGTGTTCGGCGGGAGTTTCCAGGGTGAGCGGACGAGGGTCGGTCATATGCAGTTGGTCGGCTTGGGCAGGCCCGCCAGCTTGGCGGCGAGTTTGGCGGGGGTGCCGTTGAACAGGCGGTTCAGGTGCGGGCTGTTGCCCTTGTCCGGGCCCAGTTTCAGCGCCGTGTACTTGATCAGCGGGCGCGTGGCCGGGGACAGCTGGAATTCCTGGTAGAACTGGCGCAACAGTTCGAGGATCTCCCAGTGGTCCGCCGTCAGCAGGATGCCTTCGCGTTCGGCCAAGGCCTCGGCAGCAGCGTGGGACCAGTCTTGCAGGTCGACCAGGAAGCCGTCCTTGTCCAGGGCGATCGCTTGATCGCCAACGGTGAGGGTACTCATAGCCAGCTATTGACCTTGTCGTAGTGAAGCGACAGTTCGACGAACCCGGCGTAGTCCACGGCTTTGGCCAGTTCGTTGTCGATGGCGCGGGCTTGCAGGTCTTCGTTCAGGGCGAACAGGCGTGTGGCTAGGCCGGCACCTTGCAGCTGGCGGTGCGGCTCGCTGCCGCAGCGCAGGGCATACACCGCATCGCCGCACAGTAGCAGCGCGTCGTCGGCTCCGAGCAGGCGCAGGCAGCTGGCCAGGCGCTCGTCGCCAAACGGGGAGTGGGCAATTACATGCAGGGTCGTCATCAAAGTGTTATCACCTGGTCGAAACGGGCGATCAGCGCGGACAAGGCCGCGTCATCGAGCACTTGCACCGGCAGTGCCAGGGTATCGGCTGCCAGGCCGCGGCGGGTGAGGCTGTGGTTGCAAGCGAACAGTTCCTCTACACCGAACATCGGCAGCGCTTGCAGGTTAGCGGCCAGGTTCTTCTGTTGCACCTCGGTGGGTTGCTGGCCGGGAGCGAGCTGGAACACGCCGTCGTCCAGAAACAGCATGCCCAGCGGCAGGTCGAATGCCCCGCCGGCCAGGGCGATGTCCAGTGCCTCACGGGCCGATGGGCCGTTCCACGGGGCCTGGCGGCTGATGATCAACATGGATTTAGCCATTTCAATCGCCTCCGAAGCAGACAAGGCGGTCAGCAACCTGCGCCGCTTCATGCAGTTGACCAAGCCCCGACAGTTCCCAAGGTTTGGGCAGGTTCACGGCCGGGCGCTGGTAACGGTTGGCTTCGGCTTCATCGAGCACGCCACGGCGCAGGGCAGCGGCGATGCACACCACGGCGTCCAACTGGTGGGTCTCGATAAAGGTACGCCACTGGCCAGCCACGTCCAGTTCGTCCTGGGGGGTGACCACGTTGGCCGAGGCACTGTGCACCCCGTCCTGATAGAAGAACAGCCGGGCAATCTCATGCCCGCCGGCCAGCACTGCCTCGGCATAGCGCAAGGCACGCCGCGAGGAGGGCGCATGGGCCGGGGAGAACACCGCGATAGCGAATTTCATGGATAACTCATGCAAAGGAATGCTGCCATGATAAAGCAAAAAAGCCCGCGCCCGCTTGTGCAAGCGGCGCGGGCTTCTATTGATTCCCCAGGCCTGTGCGATCCCTTGCAGGAGCGGCCTTGTGTCGCAATGGGCTGCATGGCAGCCCCCATGGCCCTAACAGGTAGACACCAGACTTACGCCTGTTCCTTGCTTTCCGGCAAGAACCAGTTCAGCACCAGGGCACAGATCCCCCCGGTGGCCACACCCGACTCCAGCACATTGCGAATCGCCGCCGGCATGTGCGCCAGGAACTCCGGCACCTGCGCCACACCCAGGCCCAGTGCCAACGACACGGCAATGATCAGCAGCGCGCGACGATCCAGCCGGGTGCTGGCCAGAATGTTGATGCCCGAAGCCGCAACCGCCCCGAACATCACCATGGCCGCGCCACCCAGCACCGGCTCTGGCACCGCCTGGATCACCCCGGCAACGCTGGGGAACAGCCCCAGCAGCACCAGCATCACGGCAATCCACATACCGATATGGCGGCTGGCAATCCCGGTCAGCTGAATTACCCCGTTGTTCTGGGCAAAGATCGAACTAGGGAAGGTGTTGAACAAGCCGGCCAGCAGCGAGTTGGCGCCGTTGACCAGTACACCGCCCTTGATCCGCTGCATCCATACCGGCCCTTCGACCGGCTGGCGCGACACCTTGCTGGTGGCGGTCACGTCACCAATGGCTTCCAGCGAAGTGACCAGGTAAATCACCAGCATCGGAATGAACAGCGCCCAGGAAAAGCTCAGGCCGAAGTGCAGCGGCGTCGGCACCTGGAACAGCGCGGCCTCGTGCATGCCGGTGAAGTCCAGGCGGCCCATGTAGCCGGCCAGCGCGTAGCCGACCGCCAGGGCGATGACGATGGCACAACTGCGCATCCACACCACGGGAATGCGGTTAAGGATCACGATAATCGCCAGCACCACGCCCGACAGCAGCAGGTTTTCGCCATTGGCGAAGGTGCCGTTGGCCATGGCACCAAAGCCGCCACCCATGCTTATCAGGCCTACCTTGATCAAGGTCAGGCCGATCATCAGCACGACGATGCCCGTCACCAGCGGGGTGATCAGGCGTTTGACGAAGGGCAGAATGCGCGACACCCCCATCTCGACGAACGAGCCCGCAATCACCACACCAAAAATGGCCGCCATCACCCCTTCAACGGGCGTGCCTTGCTTGACCATCAGCGCGCCGCCGGCAATCAGCGGGCCTACGAAATTGAAGCTGGTGCCCTGAACGATCAGCAGCCCGGCGCCAAATGGGCCGAAGCGTTTGCACTGGACGAAGGTGGCAATACCGGAGATCACCAGCGACATGGAAACGATCAGGTTGGTATCACGTGCCGAAACGCCCAGCGCCTGGCAGATCAGCAGGCCAGGGGTAACGATCGGCACAATGATCGCCAGCAGGTGCTGCAGGGCTGCCAGCAGGCCGATCAACAGCCGTGGCTTGTCCTCAAGGCCAAGCACCAGTTCATTGGCAGGCGCCGCTGCGCCTGGGCTGTGTTCGTGTGAGCTCATTGCTGAAAGCTGCCCCGGAAGAAAAAAGGAGCGCATTCTACGGGGTGACGGAAGATTACGGTAGAGAAAAGCACGATAGCGGCATGATCGGCGGGTATGCATCCAATAAGCTGACTTTTAAGTCAATTCACTGGGTGCAAAAAAGCCCGCCGAGGCGGGCTTTCTCTTACACCAGTCAATCAGTCATCACGACCCATGATGCCAAACAGCTGCAGCAGGCTGACGAACAGGTTGTAGATCGAAACATACAAGCTGATGGTCGCCATGATGTAGTTGCGCTCGCCACCATGAATGATCGCGCTGGTCTGGAACAGGATGCACACCGACGAGAACAGCACGAAACCAGCGCTGATCGCCAGCTGCAGGCCGCTGATCTGGAAGAAGAAGCTGGCCACGACAGCGCCCAGCAGAACAAAGAAGCCAGCAGTGATGAAGCCGCTGAGGAAGCTCATGTCCTTGCGGGTAATCAGCACATAGGCCGACAGACCACCAAATACCAGCGCAGTCATGGCGAATGCCGAGCTGACCACTTCAGCGCCACCGGCCATGCCCAGGTAACGGTTGAGGATTGGGCCGAGAATGAAGCCCATGAAGCCGGTGAGGGCGAAGGTGGACACCAGGCCCCAGGCGGAATCACGCAGTTTATTGGTAAGGAAGAACAGCCCGTAGAAGCCGATCAGCACCACGAACACGTTCGGGTAGCCGACACGCATCTGCTGGGCAACGAAAGCCATGACACCGCTGAAGGCGAGGGTAAGCGCCAGCAGGCTGTACGTGTTGCGCAGGACCTTGCTGATCTCCTGCTGCTCGACCTGCTGGCCGTGGTGTACGGCGTAATCCTGTTCGCGCATGGCGACACTCCTTGGTAAACCTGTGGTTTCGAACGTTCAGATGCTAGGAGTCTATCAGAGCTCCTGCAACCCGCGACACAGAGAGTTTGACAGCGTGTTTCATTACGGTATGATGGCGGCCGCAAAACGAGCTGGAAGCGTGGCCGAGTGGTTTAAGGCAACGGTCTTGAAAACCGTCGATGGGCAACTATCCTAGAGTTCGAATCTCTACGCTTCCGCCAAATTTCTCATTAAAGCCCCTGAAAACGGGGCTTTTTTGTGTGTGATGATTTTTCTACCCATGTTTGTACCCACTTGAAGAAAATGCCTGTGATGGCGGTTTTGTATAATTTATCGAGTCGAGTGCCTGGCGAGGCACGGCTGGAGGGTTATGATTTGGCAAATTTTGTCAAGCACGGACTCTGCCAGATGCTCTCAAGCCCTTTTTCGATGATCAGATCAGTCAGCGAGGCTACAGCACCGGTAGTGAATATTTGCGAGAGCTGATTCGCAAGGACCAGGATCGGCAGCATCTGCGAGGCTTGCTACTGGCTGGCGCTGAATCAGGCCCAATTGCTCCTGCGGATGGTGACTATTTCGAATCTCTACGCGCCAAGGTTGTTAAGACTCAAGGGTGAGGGCCAAGCCCGTCATTTCTTTGGGCTCTTGCCAACCAAGACGTAGAAGACGTTATCAGCTATTACCTTGGTGAGCAGGCGGAGCAGGTTGCACTCGGTTTTATCGATGCCCTGGAAAATGCCTATATCCACATCAGCCGCCACCCGGCCTCGGGCATGCCTCTGTACGTTAATGAGCTGAATTTATCAAGGTTGCTCTACTGGCCGCGGAGGCGCTATCCCTATCTGATGTTCTACGTTGAGCGCGTCGACCATGTCGATGAATGGCGTGTTTTACATGGGGTGAGGGACATTCCTGGATGGTTGGTTGAAAGCCTCTCTCATTAGCTGCAAGCAGGCGGTCATCTATAAAAGCCATCGCTGGGTTCAGCACAGCTTAATAGGCTATATCTACCCATTTGTGATCGGGTGGGCGGTGCAAAAGGTCAGATCAGCCTTTCACTAGTAAGCGCGTGCTTGGTTGCAATGATGCGAAGTTCTCTTTGAACGCCCTTCATCCTTTTCTCTACCTCGAGTCGCGCTTGCGTTTCATCACCTTCGAAAGGAGGTTGAGCTGCCTCCAAAGACAGTTCCCACATGACGACAAGCTCGACTTGGCGTTCCAGGTGCTTCATAGCCTCTTCCAGCTGGGCCTTGAGGAGGGACTTCGCTTGGTTGGCTATTTGTCGCTCGATTTGGGCAGTTTTCTTCAACTGCTCTTCCCGCGCCTGCTGCGTCTTGGTCATGGCGTACAGGCCATCGATGAGGGCAGCGACTATCGAGGTTTCCGGTTGATCGTGCTTGTTGGCCAGGTGGCGGAGCCTCGTCACGGTCTTGGTCGGGAGGGAGAAGGTGCATGCCTTCCTGCCGTTGATCGGCGAGCGGTATCTACGCTGTCGTAGAGCGTTCTTCAAGCGCTCGATCAGTTTTATTCCTTCCGTGGTCTGTTCGATATCCTTGATGATCTGTGTCGTCCTGGCGTAGCCCGGGTTGTCGAATCGACCCAGGAAGATGTCTCTGGGGGCGCGCTTGCGCAAATAGGCTTCCGCCCACTCCCACTCGTTTTGGCGCAGCCAATTCGTGTTGTCCTCAGTCACCATTCCACCCTCTGTCTGGATGTCTTCTTTGTAATCCTGTCATGGGCATCCTGCAATGGTTTTTGTCGCGTTACGGTAACGTTATGCGTTTGTCGTATATTTATTTATGTAATTTTTTACAGGGTGTATAAACTGTTCTTTATTTGTCGAAGGATTTAAGCTTTGCTGATTATCGACTGCATGAGCGTGAGTCTGACGGGTTGTGGGGTAGAGGCAAGGTTTCTGCTGGAAGCAATGGCTTGCCGTGCTTTGCGCGATGGTGCTGACACGATTCCCGGCAATGCTAAGGCAATGGCCAAATGGCTCCATGTCTCGGAGCGGATGGTGAGCGGCGCCCTCGTCGAGCTCGTTTCTTGCGGTGCGATATGCCGACTGTCGAGAGGGGTGGGCCGGGGGCGACCAGCAGTCACTTACCGGATCGCTGCCGCAGAGGTTGCGCTGCTGGCGGAAAAGAAAAGCTCATATGGGGCACACGCCAAACTCCTTGAGCGACTGTTCTCTGGAGACGATCTGACAGTAGAGATGCTGGGGGCAGTGTCCAAGACTGAATCGAATAGTGCAGCGCTGAGCAAGGTTGGAAGGCCGGCGCCCCCAGGCGCCCGCGGTCGCTTGAGTGCATCCAACCGATTGCTGCTGGGAACGTTATTGGTGCGTGCTGATAGCTTCGGGCAGGTGACCGGGGTAAGCAATCTGGAGTTAATCCGACTCACGGGGCTCGATGCCGAGAGTTTGAAACATCGGCTCAAGCGGTTGCTGGCAGTGGGGCTGATTCGTACCTACGTGCCGGGAGCATCAAGCTCGGTTTTCAGGGCTGGGAAGATCTCGAGTTCCTATTTTCTCAACCTGAACCATCCAGCTTTTGGATTGAAGCGAAACTGTGCGGTCGTGGTGCACCGACTGGGCTGGGAAGATGAGAGGCGTGTCTCACATGAGGAAAGCCTATGGAGAGATGTTCTTCGCGTAAGCAAACATGGCAGCGAAGTTCGAACTGAAACACCCTCGGCTGTGATCCGCTTTCTTGTTGGACAGAGGGGAGTGGTGTTCAGGCTTCTTCAATTCATGCTCCTGCAATATGCATCCGAATTGCTTGCTCGTCACTGGCGTGAGCTCGGAGCTACAGGTTTTGTCGACGGTGGCTGGGTTCGAGAAAGGATCGAGGGAGCCTTGCGAAAGTCATCCATGCCCGAAGGTGGCCAGGACGATGTCGACAAGGAGTGGAAAGCTGTCATCAGCTATTTTCACGGCGAAGTGCTCAAGATTGCTCGGGATTACAGGTCAAGATTCGGGCAGGCAGATTGGATTGAGTTCGATTCGGGAGGCTTGAGCATACTGCCGGTTTTACACGGCACAGGATATTCGATCATTACGGTGCTATTGCGGCCACCTCCGGAGTGGCTATCCGAGTGCACGGTGTTGCTGGAGGAAAGGCCCGGTGTCGTTAACCCCGAGTCGTACAGTGGAGAGGCTGATATGGACTTGGTTACGCGGATTCACTACGGGCTTGCATCTTACCCGGCCAAGCGGTTGCTGATGAAGTAGTTCAAATTTTACTACCCCCGCCAATCCTCTGAACGAATACGAGGAGCCCGTTCATGAGGATCATCCGCCTGAAAGAAGTAATCGACTCGACTGGCCTGGCCCGGTCGACCATCTACAAGTACATTTCGGAAGGCACCTTCCCGAAGCCGGTCTCGCTGGGCGACCGCTGTGTTGGCTGGGTCGAAAGCGAGGTGCACGACTGGATCTTGGCACGGATCGAGGATCGTGACCTGGCTGAGGGAGCACGATTGCGTGCCACCGGCCATCTGAGTGTGGCTAGCTAGAAATGATCATCTGCGCCATGACTGGCTACGGCTGGTCATGGCGCTTATGCCAGCAGTCTGATTCTGGGCGGGTCGACGATCTTCAGAAAGCCGGAGCGATGTTGCTCCCATCGTTCCGGCAGGCGCTGGTTAGGCACTGGCCACCATGGCACTGGCTCTGGTTTTTGTCCGGAATACATTTTTGGAGAAAACGTCGCTGTGGCTTGGAGAGCTGGTTGGATTTTCCCGAGCCAGTCGGAGCTTTCAGCTGCGGTGCGGGTAGTATGCTTTTACTAGCTATCACTACCCGAAGGCTTTCGCCTAACCCCTTAGTGGATGGGCATCACTGAGACCCAGCATACGGATGGGGAGCGATTATCTGTGACGGCTCCTCAACCAGCCGTTCAACTAAATCAGTTCGCCACGACAGGCCAGGTTCCTACCATCACGGATACGCTACGTGACCGAGCGTCCAGTTGAGAGTGTCCAGGCCAGGCGATATAACGGTTAAAAAATCACACACTAGGCAGTGGTTATGACACTCCAATCCTGAGAGCTCATAACCATGTTCGATGATAACCGCACCTATAACCATACCGCCCAGCGTTACCCACTCCGCCATCCCGACAATTCCAACCTCCGTCTGCATTACGACGAGACCTTCGAAGGCCTACCCCTGATGGTCGACAAGGGGCCTTTCATCCGGGAATATCTGTCGGACCTCAAACGCACCATCGAGCTAGCCTTGGCTGAATATCCGAGGCTGTTGGCATTCAGAGTGGATCTCCGGTTACCTCAGGGCATTGATCTACCTGACTACGCCTATACGAATCAGGTGATCAGTCGGTTTTTCGAGTCCTTCACGAAGAAGATCCACTATCACCAGAGGAAGGTGGGTGAGCGTGGCTACGTTCGCGACTGCAAAGTGCGATACGTCTGGTGTAGAGAGGTTCCACAACGCGGTAGGCCCCATTACCACGTGCTGATTTTGTTGAACCGTGATGCTTATTACACGGTAGGGCGTCTGGGTTCCGAGAGGGTGAACATGATCAGCCGTATGGAAGAGTCTTGGGCTGGTGCTTTGGGGGTATCGATCGAGCAGGTGAGAGGGCGGGTGCACATCCCCGAGAATGCTGAATATCGAGTCGACCGAGAAATCCGTCGTGGCAAGGTCGATGAATTGCCAGGGCTGTTCTATAGAGCTAGCTACCTGTGCAAGATGGCTACGAAGTCCTACGGAGGGCGTCAGCGAGGGTTTGGCGCCAGCAGGAGGTAGGACTAAGGTTATGTCGATCGCGAAACCTCAAAGCACAGATGTTAAACACGCCACTGGTCGAATGGGACCGCAAGCCAATTCAGCAAGTGATGATTGAACTTGGCGAATGTCTAAAGAAACCGGTTCAGTTCAGTCTTGCAAGAAAAGTCGGATCACAGCCTGTACCTTTGGTCCGAGGCTAGTGGAGTCTATATGGATGCTGCTGAGCTGGTGAAGAGCCAGGCAACCACCTGTACAGAGACGATGGTCATTGTAATTCTAAATGGAGAATCTGGTATTCGATATAGAATTTTTTCCTATAAATTGCCAAGCTATAGGCCTCATCATTACAAGAAGAACGGTCATTGCTCATGCTCTTTGCACAGAAATGCTCCATAGGCGCTAAGCTTCTAGTGTTGCCCATCTTGTTCGTGCTTGGCTTACTGTTTGTCTCCACTATGGCCTATTACGGGCTGGCTAGGCAGCAGGCAGTGATCAAAGAAATTCAACAGTTGCGCTTTCAGCAATATCGACAGGTTTTGGACACTACGACTGCCTTGCAGGCGGCGATTGTAGGTGCCTATGCCACGGGCTCACGCATACTTGAATCAGGTGGGAGTACGGCACAGGAGGAACTGGAGTCCTACTTCGAGGACATACGATCTAGTGTCGACGATATGCGTGCCGGCCTTGCCAATGGGGCTCGTGAGACACGCTTGGGTGACGACGAAAAAGCACTCTATCAAGCGGTGCAGGAACAGGCTGCTGTTGTTACCCAGGGTCTGGATGAATTTCAGCGTACAGCCTTAAAAGATCAGACTCAGGCTACTTCGTTGTTAGGACGGATACGCGCCGACAGCGACGGCTTGCAAGCGAAGTTCAACCGCCTATTAGCGATGCAAGCGCAACTGACTTCTAATGCGTTTGCCGCGGCCGATGCTTCGCAGCGTCAGGTGTCAAAGATGCTAATAGTGGTGTCACTGGCCGCCAGTGTTCTGGCATTGCTGGTCAGTCTTTTGTTACGAGGGCAGATCTTGCGCCCCATCCGGGAAATCGAGCAGGCATCGATCAGGTTGCGAGACGGTGATCTGACGTACCGAGTGCGCTTGATCGGTGGCGACGAGATCGCTCACACTGCGCAGGCGTTCAATGAACTAATTGACAGTTTCCAGCAGGCGATGCGTCAGGTTGCCGTGGTAGCCGCCTCGGTCAGTGCATCGGCTGAGACGCTGGTAGGCGCCTCGGCGCAGGTGGCCG
Source organism: Pseudomonas sp. NBRC 111140 (assembly GCF_001320885.1). Classification (NCBI taxonomy): domain Bacteria; kingdom Pseudomonadati; phylum Pseudomonadota; class Gammaproteobacteria; order Pseudomonadales; family Pseudomonadaceae; genus Pseudomonas; species Pseudomonas sp. NBRC 111140. The sequence goes on along the minus strand of NZ_BCBQ01000020.1, from coordinate 38,362 downwards.
AGAGCTCCTCAGCACAGACCGGTGCGGTTGGGGTAGTATCGATGACCATCGAGCAGATGAGCGCCAGTATTGCCGCCATCTCCAACCATGCCCAGAGCCTGCGAGGTTCGGCCGAGGCTAGCTTGCGAGGCACGCAGGACGGACACTTGGCGCTGTCGCGTCTACTCGAAAACATCGACAGCGTACGGCTGGCATTCTTAGCGATTCGCGGCTCGGTAGGTGCTTTTGTCGAAAGCACCTCGGCGATTACCGCCAGTATCACCCAGGTCAAGGATCTCTCTGCACAAACCAACTTGCTGGCGCTCAATGCGGCGATCGAGGCGGCGCGGGCAGGTGAAAGTGGGCGCGGCTTCAGTGTGGTAGCAGATGAAGTGCGTCAGTTAGCGCAACGCTCGGCTCAAGCGGCCAATTCAATCAATGATTTGACAGTTAACCTTGAAGGCCAGTCCGAGGCGGTTGGCGACGCTCTGCATGCAGGCACTGTGGCACTGGATGACAGTGGCAGGCTATTGAGCGAACTGGAGAGCACTTTGCAGCAAGCTGCGGACCTAGTTGGGAACTCGACTAAAGGTGTAGACCAGATCGCTGATGCGGTGAGTGTGCAAAGCGAGGGCGGGCGAGGGATCGCGGAGCACATCGAGCACATTGCCCGTATGGCTGGGGAAGGAGATGCGATTACACGTCAAGTTTCTGGAGCGGTGGTATCACTGCGTGAGTTTTCGGAGGAACTGAGCCTGGCGGTGAGTCGCTTCCGCTTCTAAATCTGTTTTTGTGGGGAGCGGCGCATGCGCCGCTCCCCACAAAATCAGTGAGAGCTAACGGTTACGAATCAGTTGTAGGAACTCTTGGCGAGTGTTATACGAGTCGCGCATGCATCCGAGCATGACCGAGGTGCTCATTACCGAGTTTTGCTTTTCCACACCGCGCATCATCATGCACATATGTTTCGCCTCGATCACTACCGCCACACCGGCGGCATGGGTAACTTGGGCAATCGCTTCGGCAACCTGGCGGGTCAGGTTTTCCTGAATCTGCAGTCTGCGAGCAAACATATCGACTATACGCGCCACTTTCGACAGCCCCAGCACTTTGCCTGTGGGGATATAGGCAACGTGCGCCTTGCCAATGAACGGCAACAGGTGGTGCTCGCACAGCGAATACAATTCGATATCACGGACGATGACCATCTCGTCGTTGTCCGAGTCGAACAGTGCGCCGTTGACGATCTGCTCAAGGCTTTGCTGATAGCCATGGCACAGGTACTGCATGGCTTTAGCGGCGCGTCTTGGAGTGTCCAACAAGCCCTCGCGCTGCGGGTTTTCGCCAATGCCCTGCAGAATTTCGCGATAGTTTCGGGTCAGTTCCTCGTTCATTGTTGTCCCTGTTTAGAGTTGAATTATAGAAATTTTGTCGGTGGCTTGGCTGGCGTCGTGAAACTGTGCAGTCGAGCCATTACGCCATTGCTCCAGTAACAGCGCTTGACGCTGGTGGGCATGATGTAGAAAGCGCTCTTTCACTGGCCCGTAACCGCGCACGCTGTTTGGCAGCTCCAGCAGCTCGCGGGCTAGTTGCAGGTTGTCGCTGCGCAGGCCTGCGAACACTTCATCCAGAATGCTTTCATAGTTACGCAACCAGTTACGCTCGACCCTGCGCTCATGGGTATGGCCGAACGGATCGAGCCAGCTGTTGCGCAGTATCTTGAGTTTGGCCAGCAGCTTGAAGCCTTGCAGCATCCAAGGCCCGTAGCAGCGTTTTTTGGGTTCTTTGCTAATGCTGTTATCGTTGAGCAGCGGCGGTGCCAGGTGGAAACGCAGGCGGTAGTTGCCTTCGAACGTTGACTGGATCTTTGTCAGAAAGTCGCCGTTGCTGAACAGTCGGGCTACTTCGTATTCATCTTTGATTGCCAGGACCTTGAAGTAGTGGCGGGCAACGCTTTTGGACAGCTCGTCCGGCTGGCCCAGCAGCCGAGTTTCGGCCTCCATAAACTGCTCTACGCGTTGCCGGTAACGCTGGGCATAGGCTTTATTCTGATATTGCGTCAGGACGCTCATACGCCGCTTAACCATTTCTTCCAGGTTTTGCGAAAGTATGCGGTCGGCGCTTTGCTTTTTGCCGGCTTCCACAATGCTAAGTACCCGTGGCAAATCGTGGGCACTGCGTCGGCCCCAGGCGAAGGCTGCCAGGTTGAAGGCTACCGCGGTGCCATTCAACTCGATGGCCTGTTCCAGCGCCTCTTCGCCGACCGGCAACCAGCCTTTCTGATAGGCATAGCCCAGCATGAAGGTATTTGTAGCGATTGAATCGCCCATCAGAGTCGTGGCAATTTTGCTTGCGTCGACAAAGTCCGCCCGCGCTGCGCCAACGGTTTCGGCTATTTGCGCTGACATGCCTTGCGTATGGAATTGCGGGTCAGGGTGGCTGGCCAGATCACCGCTTTGCGCCTGCAGAGCAAAGGTACGCACGAACGCACTGGTAATGCTTTGCTCGCTGTTGACCAGAGCGTGCGTCACACCTTGGCGCAACTTGGATAACGTTTCGGTGTTGGCACTGACAACCAGATCGCAACCCAACAACAAGGCTGCTTCACCTTCGGCGATCCGCGGGGCGAACAACTGATCCTGGCGGGCAGCGATGCGAATGTGGGACCAGACGGCGCCGCCTTTTTGTGCCATGCCAGCCATGTCGAGGTTAAGCGTTCCCTTACCTTCGATAAATGCCGCCATGCCCAGTAAGGCACCTATGGTTACTACACCAGTGCCGCCCACACCGGTCACCAGAATGCTGTATGGCTCTTCGAGGGCGACGACCGACGGAGCGGGCAAGTCCCAGTCATCGTCGGCCTTGGCTGCCAGGGCCTGTGGCTTGCGCAGCGTTCCGCCTTCGACGGTGACAAAGCTTGGGCAAAAGCCGTTCAGGCAAGTGAAGTCCTTGTTGCACGAAGATTGGTCGATCTCGCGCTTGCGGCCGTACTCTGTGTCCACCGCCACCACCGACATGCAGTTGGACTTGCTGCTGCAGTCGCCACAGCCTTCACATACCGCTTCGTTGATCACCACTCGACGTGCCGGGTCGGGGAACTTGCCGCGCTTTCGACGCCTGCGCTTCTCCGCTGCGCAGGTCTGGTCATAGATGATTGCCGACACTCCCTGGAACTGGCGCAATTGCTCCTGGACCTCGTCCATCTTGTCGCGGCGTACTACCGGGACACTTTGGGCCAGATCATCAGTGCCCTTGTACTTCTCAACATCGTCACTGACCACCACTAAGCGCTGAACGCCCTCTGCAGCCAGTTGGCGGCTGATTTGTGCCACGCTGAGGCTGCCGTCCACTGGCTGCCCGCCTGTCATGGCAACGGCATCGTTGTAGAGAATCTTGTAGGTAATTTGCGCCTTTGCCGCGATGGCGGCACGAATAGCGAGAATACCGGAGTGGAAGTAAGTACCGTCACCCAAGTTGGCGAAGACGTGTTGGGTGGTGGTAAACGGCGCTTGGCCGATCCAGGCCACACCTTCGCCACCCATTTGGCTGAAAGTTTGGGTTTGCGGGTAGATCCAGGCGGCCATGTAATGGCAGCCGATACCGGCCAGCGCGCGGCTACCTTGCGGCACCTTGGTCGAGGTGTTGTGCGGACAGCCAGAGCAGTAGTGCGGCACGCGTTCCATCAGGTTGCTGAACTGGCCTTTGCACGCCAGCTGCGCTTCCAAAAGGGCTAGGCGCATTTGAAGCGAACCGCCTGGGTGCAGGCGCAGGATTCGCTTGGCCAGGGCTCGTGCGATCATCGCCGGCGTCAGGTCATTTATAGCCGGCAGCAGCCAATCGGTGTGCGGCAGGCTCCATTCACCCTTGTCGTCGAACTTGCCAACGATACGCGGACGTACGTCCTCACGCCAGTTGTAGAGCTCTTCCTTGAGTTGGTACTCGATCATGTGGCGCTTTTCTTCCACCACCACAATCTCTTCCAGACCTTCGGCGAACTGTCGCACACCTTCAGCTTCCAGCGGCCAGACCATGCCGACCTTGTAAAGGCGCAGACCGATTTTTTGCGCTTGTGTTTCGTCGATCCCAAGGATACGCAGGGCCTGGCATACGTCGAGATAGGACTTTCCCGAAGTGACAATGCCAATTCGTGCATTCGGCGAATCCATGACAATGCGATCGAGGCGGTTGGCTCGGGCATACGCCAGGGCGGCATACAGCTTATGCTCCAGCAGGCGCTGTTCCTGGGCCAGTGGTGGGTCGGGCCAGCGGATGTTCAGACCCCCTTCAGGCAACGCAATGGTCGGGATTACAGGCTGTACGCGATGAATGTCGATATCGACGACGGCCGCGCTTTCAACAGTGTCCGCCACAGCCTTGAGGGCGACCCAGCAGCCTGAGTAGCGCGACATGGCCCAACCATGCATGCCATAGTCGAGGTACTCCTGTACGCCGGAGGGCGCCAACACCGGCATCATCACTGCCTTGAAAATGTGCTCGGTCTGGTGGGGAAGGGAAGAGGAGCGGGCGCCATGGTCATCGCCTGCAATGGCCAATACACCCCCAAATTTTGATGTGCCAGCTGCGTTCGCGTGGCGGAAAACATCACCGCAACGGTCTACGCCGGGGCCCTTGCCGTACCACATGCCGAATACGCCATCATACATGGCACCTTCGAACAAATTGACCTGCTGCGTACCCCAGATCGAGGTTGCGGCAAGGTCTTCGTTCATACCAGGGTGGAACACTGTGTGGTGTGCTTTGAGGTAGTCACGTGCTTTCCACAGGGCCTGATCGAGTCCCCCTAGCGGCGAGCCGCGATATCCGGAAATGAACCCGGCGGTATTCAGACCGTTGGCCTGATCGCGTAGCCGTTGCATCAGGGGCAGGCGCACTAGCGCCTGAATCCCCGTGAGCAGTACATGTCCACTGTGTTGTACGTACTTATCTTCCAGGGAAACCGGGGTACTCATGTTCATCCTCCAGGCGTTGTTCTTGTATGGCTGCACCGGTAAGGGCGATGCCTTGTAGAGGCCGACTCTAGAAAGCAGGGGCGCGATCGTAAAATCACAAAAACAGCCGTGAGGTATTGGTGTTTCAAATACCTGCATGCGTCGGCATTGGCGGTGTTGCAGCTCAAACCGGGACTGTCGGGCCTAGATGCTAATTAAATATGGACAAATAATCAAAAAATGTTCAATTATTGGTCTTGAAGACGCTTGAGAACAAAACAGACAAGGGAGAAAGCCATGCGTGCAGCCATCATTTCCGAACGCAATGCGTTGCCACAGGTACGTGAGTTCAATGAGCCGCAAGCGCAAGACGGTGCGGTGCTGATCGACGTGGACACGGCCGGCCTTGGGGGGTGGGATGTGCTCGGGGCCTACCGTCTGGGTGTCGAATACCCTTGCGTCATCCGTGGTGAGGGCGTGGGACGAGCGCCGGATGGGCGGCGGGTATATTTCGGTGAGCGTTCGGTGCTGCCCTACGGTGCCTGGGCCGAGCGCACTTTGGTGCCGCAAGCCGAAGTGTGGAATGTGCCGGATGATGTGGACGACAAAACCGCGATCAGCATGGGTATTGCCGCTACCGGGGCCATCGTGCCGCTGGAAAAGGCTGAGATTCAGAAGGGCGAAAAGGTCTTGGTCCTCGGCGCCACCGGCACCCTGGGACAGATTGCCTTGCAGCTTGCGCGTGGCATGGGTGCTGGCAAGGTCGTTGGTGCTGCGCGTTCACAGGAAGCGCTTGGCCGTCTGAAGTCGCGCGGAATCGCCGACGAGGTCGTTACCCTGGGTGGCAGCGATGATGTTGACGCACTTAAGGAGGCAGCGGCCGGTGGCTTCGATGTGGTACTCGACCTGGTGTGCGGACAACCCTTGCTGACGTCTCTGAAGGCCACCAATTGGGGGGCACGCATTATGACCATTGGCACTGGTGCTGGCCGCCAGCTCAACCTGGATATCGCCGACCTGCTGTTTCGCAGCTTGTCGTGCATCGGGACCGGCCAGCGTCCCCCTGCGGACCGTGAACAGATCTGGCTGCGACTGTTGAAGATCGCCAGGGAACAGCAGATACACGTGGACTACTTGGATTTCACCCTTGACCAGGCCGCAGAGGCTTGGGCTGCTCAGATAGATGGACCGCACGCCAAGATCACGGCCACGATCCGCCGCTGAAGGCCGCAGCGGCAAGCGGTTTCATTGGTTCTGGCGGCGGGCTCGGCATAGCAGATGATCAAGGGCAAAGACGTTTCCATGCGCCAGCTTCGGTACTTCGTGGCGGCGGCTGATGCGGGTCAGTTCTCCCAGGCGGCTCTGAAGGTGCACGTGTCGCAGTCGGCCATCACCGCCGCGGTGCAGCACCTGGAAGAGACTATGGGTGTTAGCCTTTTCGACCGTTTGCCCTATGGCGTGACACTGACAGCCGAAGGCAATAAGTTTGCCCAGCATGCGCGGCATATCCTCGAAACGTTGCAGGACGCCCTGAGCGAGCCGCTGTTCCTCAGCCACTCGACACGGGGAAGCGTGCGTGTGGGGGCTTCCTACACGCTGCTGGGCTACTTCCTGCCAGCGCTGCTTGCACGATTCAAGCGCAACTATCCGCAGGTGGAGATCGAACTCGTCGACATAGATCGCCACAGCATCGAGCAGGCCGTTAACAATGGCGATCTCGACCTAGGCTTGGTGATAGTGTCCAACACCCCCAGCCTGAATGTGTTCTCCCATCAGGTGTTGATTCGGTCCCGCCGGCAACTCTGGTTGGCCATCCAGCACCCCTTAATGACTGCCTCCTCAATCAACCTCGAAGACGTGGCGCAGCACGCCTACATCCTTGCCACCGTGGATGAAGGTGACAGCTCGACGTTTCGCTACTGGGCGTCTCGTGGGTTGGCTCCCAACGTGGCTTTTCGTACTTCTTCCATGGAGGCGCTGCGCGGCATGGTCGGCCATGGCTTTGGCGTCGCCATTCTTTCCGACATGCTTTACCGACCTTGGTCCCTGGAGGGTAAGAGGATCGAGGCTCGGCCATTGACGGATGTCATTCCGCCCATGGAATTGGGACTGATTTGGCGACCCGACAAGCAGTTATCGATATCGGCCCAAGCGTTTCGACAGTTCCTGATCATGGCGTGTACGTCGTGAAACCTTGCTGGCCTTGCGTTGTTCCTCAGGGTGCTATGCGCAACACAGATAAAAATGAACAAAAATAAAATAAATGTCTATATTTTAATTGGTTCCGAAATTGCCGAACGGTGACCGTTCGGCCTGCTGGCCGATTACAACAAGGAGAACGCCATGCTGATCGATGTACACGCCCACCTGCTGACAGAGGGTATGCTGAACCGCCACGAATTTTGGGGCCCGTTCATGAAGGTGCAGGGGTTGACTGTCGGCCATTTTTCCCTAGGCACCAAGCAGCCGGCCAAAGCCACTAGCGACGCTGAGGCGCAAGTCAACCTATTGGCACGCATGACCCACGCCAGTCGTCGCAAGTTGATGGCCGAGCGGGGTGTCGACAAGCTGGTGGTCTCCACGCCTTCGCATTGCTTCATGTATTGGGCTGGTGATTTTGCCAACGAATACGCGCGTATTTGCAACGACGAGATGTCAGAGTTCTGTCGCGCCGACCCGGACCATTTCGACTTCTGGTGCCATGCCAATCTGGCCGATCCGCGCAACGCAGCCAAGGAAATCGAGCGAGCGGTAACCCAATTGGGGGCCAAGGGTGTATGCGTAGGCGGTGCCAACTTCAACGGATTGCAAGCTCATGACGAGCAGTTGTTCCCAGTGTGGGAGAAGCTCACACAGCTGGATGTACCAATCATGGTGCATGGCTTCAATCAGTCGATCTACTGGGGCGAAAAACATACCGACGACAAGTTCGAAACCACGTCCATTGTGGGCGATTGCGTCGATGAGACCCTGTTTTTCTGGTACCTAATCTGTGGAGGTGCCCTGGATGTCTTTCCAACCCTGAAAACCTACATCACCCATGCGGGGGGCATGGCGATCTTCCAACTGGGCCGACTCAGCGAACTCAACCAAGCTATGGCGCCCGATACGCGCAACCAGCGGCCGCTGCTGGACTATCTGCAGAACTTCTACTTCGATCTTGACGTACACGCACCTGGTTTGCGTCGTGGTGTCGCTGAAGTGGTGGGTTCTGAACGCTTGCTGTACGGTACAAACTTCGGTGGTGCCTATGACCACGGTGACCTGACGGCCGGGCTAGGACTATCGGTTGCGGATCGTGAGCGGATCCGCAGTGGTAACGCAATTGAACTGCTCAAACTGAAAGTGCCAGCTCACGCTGCGCGTGCTGTGACGCCGTGACGGGCAGTTTGCTGGCGATGAGTGCTGGGCGGCCGTATCCTCAACGTGTCGGGCGGCTGCCGCGACAACTCGGCGACCTCAGCGCCGCTTGGCTGACGGAGCTGCTGCAGCCGCGTTACCCCGGCATCGAAGTGCAGGCGTTGGCGGTGGTGGAGGTCCGCAATGGGCACACTACCAAGCTGCGCGCCAGGCTCGAGCTGAACGAGGTCGGTCAGCGCGCAGGGATACCGTCCCATGTCTGCCTGAAATCGAACTGGTCAGAAGGCTTCGAGAGCGGCGATATCTGCGAATTGGAGTCGCGTTTCTATCATCTGACCCGCGCGTGGTCCGGCGCGCCATTGCCTGCCACGTATTTCACTGATTGGGACGCCGATGGTGGTGGGCGCGGCGTAGTGGTAATGGAGGATCTTGGGCTGGCAGCCGGGAAGTTCGGCCACAGCACTGATCACCTGGGCGTGGATGGAGTCGCGCAGGGGCTGGAGTCTTTAGCCGCGTTGCATGCCGTGACCTGGGCCCACCCACGGCTGCACCGTCAGGTCTGGCTTCCGGTGTCGATGGCCAACCCGGTAGACAACGACGGCCTGCTGCGTATGTACAACTACATCAAGGTCAACCTGGGCAAGGATGACTACCGGCAGCGTCTACCTCGTTGGATCTATGAGACGCCAGAGCTCTTCAGCCATGCTTTCGATGAGTTGGCTGCCTTCGAACGGGCACAGGTTTCGCCCTCTTGCTTGATCCATGGCGATTCGCACCAAGGGAACAGTTTTCAGCGTGACAATGGAGAACGCATCTGGCTCGACTGGCAGTTGGCAAGACGCGGGCGGCCATGGCGCGATGTGGCGTACTTCATGCTCGGCGCGTTGACGATAGAAGAACGCCGCGCCGAGGGGCAACGGCTTCTGCAGGTGTACCGCGAAAAGTTGATCAGTCTGGGAGCGGCTGGTGTACTCGACCAGCACGCCGCCTGGGAGCAACTGCGGCGTTGGCCGGTGTGGGGCATGCAGACATGGATGTCGAACATGGATGACTGGGGGCAGTCAGGATTGCCGATGGTGGAGCGATTTTTTACCGCCGCCGAAGACTTCGACACGCTTCGCCTGCTGACACGAGGACGCAAGCCACGGCGTACTCCGGTGCTGGGCGAGGGCGCTCGTCCGCTGACGCCAGCCTATGCACACCTCTTGAAGGATTGAACATGGTCAAAACGCACGTGCATGGAGGTAAGCGAGGCTGAGTATGGCGGACTGGAGTACTACCTGGCGCGCTTGAGCGGTATAGATCGTTACGGCTTGGACGCGCTCCGTAATCGACTCCTAGTGGCTTAGGACAGGGTACTTGCGGTGACCCGTACGGGTTGCCATTGGGCCAATGCAATTCCCAGCAGAATCAGTCCGCCGCCTACCGCGTGATACAGGTGCAATGGCTCACCGAGCAGCCCAATCGCCAAGGCTGCGGTGAAGAGAGGGACCAGATTCATCAGTGCCGCGGTTTTTTCCGGGCCCAGGCGTTGCAGGCCTTGCATCCACAGGCCCGGTGCCAACGCCGAAGCGAATAGACCAGCAAACAGAACCAGCGGCAGGCTCTGAGCGCTCAGGGCCATCGATGATGTAAGCAAAAATGGCGGTACCAGCATTAACGTGCCGCAGAGTATCTGTACATAAAGGCTTTCCCAGGTGGGCAGGGGGATTTGCCAGCGCTTCACCAGCACGCAATACAGGGCGTAGGACAGTGACGCCAGCAGCATCAGCCATTCACCCAGACCCACCCCGCGCTGCCAGAGCGATGGCAGGTGGCCCGCGGTCAGCAACCATGCCAACCCTGCGAATGAAACTGCCGTGCCTGTCAGTAACGGCAGGGGGGGGCGTGTGTTCAGCAGCGGGAAGGCTACCAGTACCGTCAGCAAGGGCATGGTCGCCAGGATCAATCCCATTGAGGTGGCACTGACCGTATGTGCAGCAAAGTAGGCCAGAGACTGATACAGCGACATGCCGAGCAATCCCAGTAGCCATAGTTTGGGCAGGTATGGCCGTATCCTCTGGCGCATTCTCCAGACCCTGGGCAGCATGACTGGTGACAACACCAGCAATGCGGTCAACCAGCGATAGAACGAAATGGCCGCGGGATCTATCACCCCCACCGACAGGCGATTGACCACGGTACTGGCAGCCCAGATCAGTGTGGCAAGCACTGGAAACAGCAGCTTCATTACGGGCGCTCTAGTGGCTGTCGGTGTTTCGAGCGGCCAGTGCCGCGGCAAAATCACGCTTGAGTGTCGGGAAGTAGGCAATCTGGCCACCCATGCCCCCGGCAATGTCTATCGAAGCCGCGCTGATGAAACTGGCGTATTCGCTGGAAAGGAACAACACCATGCCTGCAACATCTTCCGGTTTGCCATAACGGCCGATCGGCACCACCTTCATAACCATCGCATCGAACTCCTCACGGCTGACCCCGGGGCCCATCTCCTTGTAGTGGCGGTCCCACTGGCCAGTGTCGATCCAGCCCATGTTCAGGCTATTGACGAGAATATTGTCCTTGGCCAGCGACATGCCCAGCGAGCGCGAAAGCGCTACACATGATGCACGGTTGATCACCGAAGGGATCCCGTCGGGGGTCGGCACGGTGCCGGCCAGGGCATTGATCTCGATGATCCGCCCCCAGCGCTGTTGCCGCATGAACGGCACCACAGCCTGGACGAAGCGAAAATGCCCCATCTGCAACACATTGGCGTGTTCAAGGATGGCTTCCGGCGTGAGGGTCTCTAGGTTGCCCCCACGCCCCTGGCCCGCGTTATTTACCAAAATGTCCACGCCTCCCCAGGTCTGCACCACCTCACCGACGAAATGTTGAACACCCTGAGTGTCCGTGACATCCACGGCTCGGGCCAGTACCGCCTGCGCATGTTCCTGCAGTTGTGCTTCCGCTTCGCGGACGGCCGCCAAGCTACGTGCGCAGATGGCCACACGGGCACCTTCCAGTGCGAAGGCACGGGCTATCGCAAGGCCTATACCGCGTGAAGCACCAGTGACAATCACGCGTTTTCCGCTCAGATCGATGTTCATGCGGGGCAAGCTCCTTGTGATTCTTGTTGGATTGACGCAGGCACGTTGCGGGTGTCTTCAGTGGCTTGTTTACCGGAAAAAAGCCGGTTGAGCAAAACATAATTGAACAGTTAGCATTTTTGTGTGCAGTATTGACCATGCTTTTCTCCATGCCTCTGACACCGGGGGCGATCAGTGGCAACGAAAAAATCGACTGAGATTCTAAATACAGAATTGAAATCTTTATATGGAATTATTTGTTTTTCTCGGTTAATTTGAAATCAAGCCATGGGCGCGCTTCACCGGTGAAACCTGCCGACAAGCTCACCCGAGCTGCTTAGGCAGGTGAGGTAGCAGTACGTCAGCACGGCTGTAGCCAGTACTTGGCCTTATACAAACGACTGAAAATAAAAATAAAAGGTGCCGTATGAAAGACATGACCAAGCAGGGAAGGCATGTGTTTAGCCGCAGCGCGATAGCGCTGGCAGTGCTCGGCGGGATGAGTGGAGCGCACGCTGTTTCGTTTGACCTGAGCAACCCTGACTACCGCCTGCGTTGGGACAATACCGTCCGCTACAACTTGGGCGTGCGCATGGAAGACCAAGACCACCGCATCATGCGGACCCCGACCTACGACGAGTCCGACAGCAAATTCGACAAAGGCGATATCGTTACAAATCGACTCGATGTGTTGAGCGAAGTGGATTTCTCCTACCTGAACGAATGGGGGGCACGCCTGAGTGCTGCTGGCTGGTACGACAATGCCTACCGTGACACCAAGGTCCACAGCCAGGTGGGTGGCCAGACCAGCTACGAAAATGGTCACTACAGCGATGAGGTCAAGCGCTATGTCAGAGGACCTTCTGGTGAAATCCTCGATGCGTTCGTGTGGAAAAACTTTCAGGTAGGCGATACACCGCTTAACGTCAAGATCGGTCGCCATACCAACTACTGGGGCGAGGGCCTGCTGTTCGGTGCACACTCAGTTTCCTACTCTCAGGCCCCGAGCGACGGTGTAAAAGCCGCTACCAGCCCGGGTATCGAGACAAAAGAAGTATTTCTGCCCATCGGCCAGATATCTGCCAAGGCCCAGGTCACTGATCATCTTTCCATCGCCGGCCAGTACTTCTATGAGTGGGACTACACCCGTATTCCCTACGGCGGGACCTACTTCGGCGGTGCAGACTTCCTGTTCGAAGGTCCGGATCAGATGCCAGCCGGTGCTGGGGCACTCAAGCGCGCCTCCTCCAAGTATGGTCGCGACAGTAATGCCAACTGGGGCGTGATGGCCAAATACAACGTTGAGGCGATCGAATCGACCTTCGGCTTCTACTACCGCCAGTTCGACGACTATCAGCCTTGGCTCGCACCGCAGGTCAAGGCGAACCTGGGTGAGTACCGCGTCGTGTACCCCCGCGGGGTCAAGCTTGCCGGTATCAGTTTTGCTCGTGTGTTCGATTCGGTGGCCGTGGGCACGGAGCTGTCATACCGCAAGAACGGCGCATTGAACGCCACTGGAGTCAGCACGCTGGATGACGAGGGGCCGCGTGGTGACACCATCCACTTTATCGCTAACGCCGTGTATGGCATGCCACGCAACTTCATTGCCAATAACGCGACCTTGGTTGGCGAGTTTGCCTACAGTCACCTGGTCAAGGTGACCGAGCATGACGAGTTGTTCAAGTACAAGGGCAATGCCGCCTGTACGGACGCCCGTACACCCGGTGTCGCCGGCTCCGGCGACGCGTCCGATGGTTGCTCGACGCGCGACTACTACGCGGTGGCAGTCAACTACACGCCGCAATACCTGAGCATCTTCCCATCTTGGGACATGGACGTACCTCTGACCATCAACTATGGCATTCATGGTAACGCTGCCTCGGCTGGTGGCGGCAGTGAAGGTGCGATGTCCTGGTCGGCTGGTGTGAAGTTCACCTATCAGCAACAGTATGAATTCGGCCTACGTTACGCCGATACCCGCGCCCAACCCAAGAACCTGGCAAATGGCACCGTCGGCGGCAATGGCGGCGTTGGTAACACAGACCGGGGCTGGTTGGCATTCACATTCAAAACCTCCTTCTGAACAAATCCAATAAAAACGGAGACTGCCCGAATGAAAAGACAATTGGCCTTGTCCCTGGCGCTGTTCGGCATCGCTACCTGCAGCGTGGCCGCGGTCAGCCCGGAGGAAGCGGCGCAGCTAGGTAAAACCCTGACCCTTTTCGGTGCGATCAAAGAGGGAAATGCAGAGGGCACGATCCCTGCCTACGATGGCGGGTTGCGTACTGCACCGCCAGATTTCAAACCAGACAGCGGGTTCTGGGCCGATCCATTCCGCAATGAGAAACCCTTGTTCCGCATCACTTCGCAGAATATGGCCCAATACGCTGACAAGCTCAGTGAAGGACAAAAGGAAATCCTCAAGAAATACCCGGAGTACTACTTCGATATCTATCCGAGCCACCGCACCACGGCATATCCAAAGGAGGTGTTGGATGCCACGGTACGCAACGCCACCACTTGTAACACACAGAGAGACGGGCTGGCAGTCGACCCGGCCTGCCGTGGAGGGTTGCCATTCCCGATTCCGAAGACTGGCAACGAGGTTATCTGGAACCAGCAACTGCGATACAAGATCGGCCCCGGGTACTCCACCACCAGCTCCTCTAATAGCTGGGTGATGGATGCGAATGGTCAGCGGACCAAGGCTGCCGAGCAAGCCACGTTCGAAGAGCAGCCCTACTATCAGCCTACGCAGGCCGACCGCGATCCAATGATGTATGCCCGTGTGTATTCACTGAACAACTATCCGGCACGCCGTTCGGGTGAAGTCACCGTACTCAACGATTATCTGGACCCTGCGGCCAAAGCGCGTCGAGCCTTCAGTTATTCGCCTGGCCAGCGGCGGGTGAAGCTGGCGCCGGAGTTTGCTTTCGATACGCCAGTCGCTAGCCAAGGCGGGGTTACGCTGTTCGATGAGCTGCAAATGTTCTCGGGCAGTCAGGACCGTTTCGATTACAAGCTGGTGGGCCGAAAGGAGATGTTCATTCCTTACAACGCCTACAAGTTCTACTTCGAGTGCAACCAGGACGAGCAATTCCTTAAGCACCATGCCAATCCGGCGTGCGAGCGTTGGGAGTTGCACCGTGTATGGGTTGTCGAGGCCACGCTCAAGCCGGGCAAGCGACACGTCTACAGCAAGCGAACTTATTACCTAGACGAGGACACCTTTGGGATTGGGCTGTACGACGCCTGGGACCAAAGCGGTGCCTTGTATCGCGCGATCTTCCTCAGTGGTGTGCAGTTGTACGACAAAAACTTGCCGTACAACGTGAAAAACGTCGTGTATGACTTCAACAAAGGCATGTGGGCGCTGCTCAACGACGGGTTGAAGGGCGGCTACAAGTTCGTCGATACACCACGAACCGAACGGGACATGAACCCCGAGGCAATTGTCGCTCGGGAGACCCAGCGCTAAGCCCTCCGGGCTGGTTGTGAGCTGCGCGCGTGCAAAGTGGTTCGCAGTTGAAAACGTTGTTCCTGAGCCCGGCAATGAGTGGCGCTTGTTGTCGGGTAGCAGGGCGACTCTGGCATGGTGAGGATAAAAACAATGATTAGCCAAGGCCTAGCAAGACCTAATTCTTTGAGTGTGCACTTGTTGAGTGCGGCTCTGATTCCTTTGTGGCTGGCCATGATGGGGACAACCCAGGCTGGCACGCCCACCATTGATCCGCTTGAAATGCAGGCGCCGACACTCGCACAGCCGCTGGCCGCACCGTTGATCAGCGTGGCCCGCGCCGGCGACGTGCTGGTCGGTGTCGGCCTGCACGGCCTGATTCAACGCTCCCACGACAATGGCACCAGCTGGGAGCAAGTCCCCAGTCCGGTGTCCAGTGACTTCGTTCAAGTGCGCTTCAGCGATGCGCGAAACGGCTGGATTGTCGGCCACGACTCAGTGGTGTTGCACAGCAGTGACGGCGGCGCCACATGGGTCGTGCAGATGGATGGGCGCAAGTTGTTCAGCCTGCTTGGCAGTGTCTATGGCCGGCGGGCCGAACAGGGCGACCAGGAAGCCGGCGATCTGGTCCAGGAGGTAAACCGCGCGGTGGCTACGTCCGCGACACCCGCTGTGATACCGGCGCCCTTGCTGGACGTGTTATTCGACGCCAGCGGTCGCGGCTTCGTCGTAGGTGCCTTTGGCATGATCCTTCGAAGTGAGGATGCCGGCAGCACCTGGCAACCCTGGCTCGAGCGCGCAGACAACCCACGCAGAATGCATTTGTATGGACTGGCGGAGCGCAATGGCACGTTCTACATCAGCGGAGAACAGGGTGTATTGCTGCGCCTTGAGCCTGGCCAACAGCGCTTTGAAAAAATCGAGACGCCCTACACCGGCACCTATTTTGGCATCGCCGCCTTTGAAAACCTGCTGCTGGCCTACGGGCTGCGCGGCAATTTGTTCGCAAGTGTTGATGATGGCCAGCAGTGGCAGCAGATAGAAACCGGGATCGACACCAGCCTGGTCAGCATTGTGGAGCAAGGACCGGCGCTAGTGATGGTGAGCCAGGGCGGGCAACTGGTCAGTCTGGATCTCCACAGTCTCAAGGTCACTCCGCTGGTACAAACGCGCGTGGGCGAGGTGTATGCAGCAAGCGACACGAAGCAGGCCGGGCGGCTAGTGGTGGCACGCTTTGCCGGTGCCAAGGTCATCGATATCGCCCGGGCTAACTGACGCCGTCGGCACGATTCCCTAACGAGAAAGAAAACATGGTCGAGCAAAAATTCAACAGCGGGATGCCAGTGATCACCCACCTGGAGGACTTCGATAAAAGCTCCGGCGGCTGGTTTGAGCGGGTGATCTTCCGTAACCGCATGTTGGTCATCGTTGCCTGCCTGCTCGCCACCGTGGTGCTGGGCTTCTTCGCTGCACAGCTGCAGGTGAACGCCAGCTTTGAAAAGATGATTCCAAGCTCCAGCCCGTACATCAAGAACTACCTGGCTTACAAGAACCAGTTGCCGGGCCTGGGGAACAGCGTTCGTGTGGTGGTCGAGAACAAGACGGGCGATATCTACGACGCCGACTATCTGCTGGCCCTGCAGAAGGTCAACGACATGTTGTACCTGATTCCTGGCGTAGACCGCTCATGGATGAAGTCGTTGTGGATGCCCATCGTACGCTGGAAGGAGGTCACGGAGGAGGGCATCGATGGCGGGGCGGTGATGCCATCGGACTACGACGGCAGCGAACAATCCATCCAGGCCTTGCTTCGTAACATCACACGCGCCGGCATCATCGGCAATCTGGTGGCCAACGACAGCAAGTCGAGCATGCTAGTGGCACCGCTGCTCGATACCAACCCGCAAACCGGCGAGCCGCTGGACTACGGCGTGTTCTCCAAACAGCTCGAAGAGAAGATTCGCGCGTTAGAGAGCGACAAGATCGGCATCCACATCGTTGGCTTCAGCAAGCTGGTGGGCGACCTGATCGATGGTCTGTATTCGGTCATGCTGTTCTTTGGTGCCTCGGTAGTGATTGCAGGGGTGTTCGTGTACTTCTACACCCGTTGCCTGCGCAGTACGCTGCTGCTGGTAGGCGTAGCGGTGGCTGGCGTGGTCTGGCTGCTGGGGCTGATGCAACTGCTGGGTTACGATCTGGACCCTTACTCGATTCTGGTGCCGTTCCTGATCTTCGCCATTGGCATCTCCCATGGCACCCAGAAAATGAACGGCATTCTCCAGGACATCGGCCGCGGTACACACAAGTACGTGGCGGCGCGTTACACGTTCCGTCGCCTGTTCCTGACCGGGCTCACCGCACTGTTGACCAATATCGTCGGTTTTGCAGTGCTGGTCATCATCGACATCCCAGTGATCCGCGATCTGGCCCTGACCACGAGCATCGGTGTGGCGGTACTCATCTTCACCAAGTTGCTGTTGATTCCGGTGGCGTTGTCGTACCTGGGCGTGAGTGCCAAAGCCGCGCGCATCGCAATCGCCAAGGACCAGGCGGGGGAGGCCGGACAAGGTATTTTGGGGCGTGTTTGGCGTGGCCTGGACCGTTTTACGGAGCGCCCGATGGCCACCGCGATCATTGCTTTGTCGCTGGTGGTGACACTGCTGGGCAGCATGGTGATGATGCACCTGAAGGTGGGCGACCTGGATCCAGGGGCTCCCGAGCTGCGCCCGGACTCGCGCTACAACCGCGACAATGCCTTCATTACCCAGAATTACGGGCTCTCCAGTGACCAGTTCGTGGTCATCATGAAAACCGACGAAGACAGTTGCAGGCTTTACCAGGCTTTGCAACGCATGGACAAGTTGGCCTGGCAGCTTAACCGGACTCCGGGGGTGCAGACCACCCAGTCTCTGGCCGAAACCGTGCGCATGATCAGTTCGGGCATGGCCGAGGGCAGCCCGAAATGGCTCAGTATCAGTCGCGACCAGGCCATTACCAACGCGGCGGTGGATGCGGCAATGATTTCCGCCCCTGGAATCACCAATCAGCAGTGTTCGGTTACCCCAATGATCGCCTACCTGGCCGATCACAAGGCAGACACCTTGAGCCGGGTTCTGAAAGTATCGGAAGCGTTCGCCAAGGAAAACAACACCAGTGCGGACGCCGATAACCCAGTGGAGTTCCTGCTGGCAGCGGGCAATGCCGGCATCGAGGCCGCAACCAACATCGAGGTCGAGAAGGGCATCATCACCATGTACCTGGCGGTGTACGGCGCAACGGCGCTGCTGTGCCTGCTGACGTTCCGCAGCTGGCGCGCGACGGTGGTTGCGCTGATCCCTCTGCTGATGACCACGATCATCTGCAAGGCGCTGATGGTGTGGTTGGGCATCGGCCTGAAGGTCGCGACGTTGCCGGTCATTGCGGTGGGCGTCGGTGTCGGCGTGGACTATGCGCTGTACCTACTCAGCGTACAGCTGGCGGTGCAAGAGCGCGGCGCCAGCCTGGCAGTCGCCTACCGTCGTTCGCTGGACTTCACCGGCCGCGTGGTCGCGCTGGTCGGCCTGACCATGGCGGCCGGGGTGATTACCTGGGCCTGGTCACCCATCAAGTTCCAAGCCGACATGGGCATCCTGCTGACCTTCATGTTCCTGTGGAACATGCTCGGGGCGCTGGTCCTGATCCCGGCACTGTCACATTACCTGCTCAACCCCAGACGCAACGCCAAGGCCGGGACCACCCTGGATCTTGACGAGGCCCGCGTGCAGCAGCGCCCCGACAAGCCTGCAAGCGTGGCCAAACGCCATGCATTGCCCGCGCCCACCGTACGCGGCGTGCCCGCTGACTGAAAAGGCCGGGTATAGGCCTTGCCAACCCCTTTGAGGAGAGAGAAATGTTCGAATTACTGATGAGTGCCGACATGATGGTGCCGGACCCGGACGCCATGACGGAAATACTGGTCGACAAGCTCGGTATCTACAAGCATGAACGCTGGCGCCAGGCGTTCGACAATCACCCGTACATTGCGCACTTTCTGCGGGTGCACAAGTCTCTGGCAGTGTCTCCCACGCGCATTGAGCCGCAGTGGCACCTGGATCGCCCCAATCCGGGCGACCCGCTGTTCCATGAGTTCCTGGAGAGTCTAAAGGACTACCAGGGCCGCCATCGGCCCATGCTGACCCACTCCATCGTGCTGGCGCTGCATGGTGACAAGTTCGATGCGCTGGTGGACAAGCTGATGCGCCGTCGCCTGCCTTTTCGCATGGCGCAGCGTACCCCGGAAATGCCATTCGATCGTCTATGGCTCGGTGCGACCCCCGAGAAGCCCTGTTACCAGCCGTCCGTGGATGGGGGCCTGTGCATCGAGATCATGCCGACCGAGCCATTGCAGATGCCGGCCGAAACCTACCAACTGCCGCCGGTCAAGCCGCGAGATCTCAAGCCCGGCGACATGGTGCGCGTGACCGCCCGTGGGTTCCTGGTGCGAGACCTGGATGAAACTCTGCGCAAGATTTCCACCAACCTGGACTGGGAACCGAGCGGGCCGGTAGAGCATATCGGCGGTGAAGGATATCGCCGTGCACGCATGGGGTTCAGCGTGCCCAACAGCGCCACCCTCGATGTACTGGAGGCCACTTATTGGAACACTGATGCCGGCCATTACCTCAACAACTGGGGGCCGGGCCCTTACTACATCCGCATCGGCGTCAACGACTTGGCCGCCAAGGCCGAGGACCTGCGCGCCCGCGGCACCCGTTTTGAGTGGGTTGAGTCATCGCAGGCGGTGGACGGCCGGGCGCTGATCAAGGTCGACCCGCAAGAGCTCAATGGTCAGGTGTTCGAGTTTGAGGAGTGCCCTGCATGAGCACAGCGCTGAGCGAGCAGGTGATCAACGAGGCGGTGCGCGTGGAGTGTGACGCACGGGTCGGCTGGGTGGTACTGACTCGCCCCAACCAGATCAACGCCATCAATGACGCGATTCGTCAGGGGGTACCGCAGGCGCTGACCCTGCTGCAGCAAGATCCCGAGATTCGCGTGATCGTGATTCGTGGTGAAGGCGAGCGCGGCTTCTGCGCCGGCGCCGACATCAAGGAACGCCGTGGCCCTGAATCCAGCCTTCAGGTTCGCCAGCGCATGGAAAAGGTGCGCTGGATCGAAGCTCTGGACGGTATCGCCAAGCCGGTGATCGCGGCCATCCACGGCTACTGCATGGGCGGCGGGCTGGAGCTGGCGTTGGCCTGCGACATTCGCTTCGCGGCGCCCAATGCGGTGTTTGCGCTGCCGGAAACCGGCCTGGGGCTGATCCCCGGTGGCGGCGGCACGCAACGTCTGTCGCGTGTGGTCGCACCGGGCCAGGCACTGGACATGCTGCTTTCTGGTGATCGCATGAATGCAGCACAAGCGCAGCGCATCGGGCTGGTAAGTCGGGTGGCCAGCGACAACCACGGCCTGCTGGAGGAGGTCACGACCTTTGCCCGGCGTATCGCCGCCAAGCCGCCCACCGCATCGGCCTTCGTCAAGCAGGCGGCCCGTGCCGCGCTGGAGTTGGACCTCAAGAGCGGACTGAACCTGGAGCTCGACTTGTTCGCGCTGCTGGCACCTACCCACGACGCGCGCGAGGCTGCCCAGGCCTTTAGCGAACGGCGTGAGCCGCGTTTCACCGGCGAGTGACGGGCTCACTTACAACAAGGAAATCCACATGAGTACAGGCAAGCTGGCAGGACGGGTGGCCATCATCACGGGCGCCGGTGGCGGGTTGGGGGCAGAATGCGCCCGCGTGCTCGCCTCCCATGGTGCGAGCATCGCCGTGGTCGACATCAACCTGGACGGGGCCACGACGGTTGCCCAATCGTTGCTCGACGAAGGGCACCAGGCGTTGGCGATTCGCACCGACGTGTCGTCGGAGGCCGACGTCCAGGCGATGGTTGCCCAGGTCAGGCAGCGGTTTGGTCGTATCGACGTACTGCACAACAATGCGGCAATCCTCAATGCTGAGCAGCGCCAGGCAGACCGCGATTTCGTCAATCTCGACATGGCGGCCTGGGACCGCGCCATCGCCGTTAACCTGCGCGGCGCGGTGTTGTGCACCAAGCACGTGATACCGGCCATGCTGGAACTGGGCAAGGGCTCGATCATTTTCGCCACCTCGGGGCTCGGTATGCAGGGTGACATGTCCCTGACCGGATACGCTACCTCCAAGGCCGGCCTGATGATGTTACCGCGCATGGTGGCCTCGCAGTACGGCAAGCAGGGCATTCGCGGCAATGCCGTACAGATCGGTTTGGCGCCCTCCGAGCACGCCATGCCGCCGGCGTTGCTAGACATCCTGCGCGACAACCACTGTACCGCCGAACTAGGCACCCCGCGCCAGATCGCCGATGTCGTGGCGTTCCTGGCGAGCGACGAGTCGTCCTTCGTTACCGGCAGCACACTGGTGGCCGATGGCGGGTTCAGTACCCACACCCCTTCATTGGTGGCCATGCGCTCGCTATTCGCGCAGATGGGCAGAACTGGCATGTGACCCCCGCGGCGACGCGTACCTGCGTCGCCGCAGCTGACCTTCGACTTGGAAGCATGTGATGAACCAGACGCAATCCGCAGTAAACCCTGATTTTGATGTGATCGTGGTCGGCGGGGGCACCAATGGCCTATCTGCTGGCTGCTACCTGGGCATGGAGGGCAAGAAAGTGCTGGTGCTCGAAGCCCTGGACAAGGTGGGTGGCATGGCCTCCTCGGGCTACCTGATACCTGAGGCGCCGCAGCACTTGGTTCACCCCTGCGCGCTGGACATGATGTCGATGCGCGTGCACGCCCACGTGCCGGCGGAGCTTGGCCTGGAGCAACACGGCTTCAAATCGGTGGAACTGGCGCCGGGGTATGTGTATCTGCACCCGGACGGCCAATCGCTGATCTTCTGGCGTGACCGCGAGCGTACCGCTGCCGAGATCCGCCGCTTCAGCACCCGCGACGCCGACGCGTTTCTTGAATTCATGAAGGTCATCGACCTGTTCCTGGAGATCGCGCTGCCGATGATGCGGGTCGATCCGGCCAAGGCCAACCTGGGGGTCAAGCTGCGGATGGTCGCCGCAGCAATCAGGCATAGGGCCCTGAAGCCCGAACTGATGGCGCTGATGACTGGGTCGGCTCTGCAGGCGGCGCGCGAACGATTCGAGCATCCGATCACCCGCTCGGCGATGTGCGCGCTTACCGGGCTTGCGGGCGACATCACAGCCGACGGCGGTGGCATCTACTACGCCCTGCTAGGGTTCCTGCACCGCTTCGGTGTGGGGCGGGTGATGGGCGGCATGCAGCAGTTGAGCAATGCCATGCGGGCCCGCCTGGAGGCGTTGGGCGGCCAGGTGCTGGTGTCGGCCAGCGTCAGTGAAATCGTGGCCAGTGACGGCGTGGTCAAAGGCGTGAAATTGGCCGATGGCCGTACCTTCTCTGCCCGCGCCGTGATTGCCGGCTGCCACCCCCGGCCGGCGCTGGAGATGGTCACTGCCGGTCAGCTTCCCAAGCATCTGCTGACCCGCATCGCCATGGCCCCGGCCAACGCCAAGGGCTCGGGCCCGTTGAAGGTGGATGTGGCCCTACGCGGGCAGATTTCGCTGCCACGCTTCGAGGCGGTGCGCGGCGATGGTGTCGACTTGCGCAACACCTGTCTGCTGATCGGCACCGAAGAGGCCGTGCTGGAGAACTTTGCCGCCTGTGCGCGGGCCGAAGTGCCGACCTTGCCCTACATCACCATGGCCGTACCCAGCGCCGCCGACCCGTCACAGGCGCCTGAGGGCCAGGATGTGCTGTACATCTACCCACCGGTGATGCCGGTCAACCCGAATGAAGGGTGGGATGCCCTGCGTGAGCGAGTGGCTGATCAGGTGATCGAGCAGTTGTACGCCTATGTCGACGGTATCGAGGGGCAAATCATCGGCCGACGCATCGAGGCTGCCCCGGACTTCACCGCGCGCCTGAATACCGTGAATGGTTGCGTGGTGCATATCGATACCACTTCGATGCGCTCCAGCACCATGCGCCCGGCGCACGGCCTGGGTGGCGATACGCTGCCGGTGGCGGGGTTGTACTTGGGCAGTGCGGGCATCCATCCTGGGGGTGGAGTCAATGGCATGGCAGGCCGGCTGGCGGCCAGGCGGGTCAGCCGCTACCTGAGCAAGTCGCGGCGCTGAAAAGCGCCCCGTCTACAGGGGCCGCAGACAGACGAAACCGGCAGCCGTCAGAGGCTGCCGTTTTTCTTTTCTGCGTTCAGAGACAGGCTCGCAATGACGAAGTCGGCCGAGTATTGGCGCCAGGTAATCATGCCTTCGGCAGAGTCGGTATCCAGGCCAGCGAGGGTCGACATCGAATAGCGGTTGGTGAACCAGCCCGTGGTCACCAGCGAGGCACAGGCCAGTAGCAGGCGTGGGTTGATGTCGGCGCGAAAATCCCCGCTGGCGGCGCCCCTGCGTAGGATGGCGTCGAGCTTGGCAATCAGTGCCGGCGCCATTTCTTGGAAATGATTACGAGGTGTTTCGTGGGCGTCGTGATAGCGAATGCCCTCCAGCGCCAGGCTGCCGAGGAAGGGGTCGAGCCGGTACTGGTCGAAGAAGTGATTGAGGACGGCACGCAGCGCCACAGGCGGTGGCAGTTGCTCGACCTCCAGGTTCACCAGCTCGGACATGATGTGGCTCGACGACTCGTCCAGTACCGCTACGAACAGGCCTTCCTTGGAACCGTAGTAGTGGTAGACCAGCTGTTTGGTGACGCCGGCCTCCCGAGCTATTTCTTCCACCCGTGCCCCAGCCAGGCCTTTCTTGGCGAACTCGACACGTGCAGCCGCGAGCAGCCGTTTCATCGTGCTGCGCTTGCCCTGTTCGACACCGTCTGTTGCTTTGACTACCACCCTGGACTCCTCATGCCGGTGTTGGCCCTTGTTGTTCACACCTTGAAGCATTTACCCGGCTGCCTTCGTTTGACCCCGAGTCAAACGAATCGGAGCCGCCCCTTACAGACAAGGGCATACCATAGGTTGGCAGGCGATACATCCTACGTAAAGCGCAGAAATATCGGTGCGCAGGCAAGAATAAAAACAACACAGGAGATCCTGATGAGCAACGAAAGTGCAGCCCTGGACCTGGCAACGGCGTACAACGCCGTGTCGGAAATGTACCGCGGTACCGATCTGGACATTCACGCGGTGTGCCGCGAGCAACGATTGAAATCACCCATCTACGAAGGCGATTTCATCACCCAGTTCGGCGTGCCGACCAATGCGGGCACTCAGCAGGGCACGCGCCCGACCTTCGCGTTGTTCAAGTACCAGGACGTGATGAGCGTGCTGCGCGACGGCGCCACCTACACCAACGGTTTCATCGCTGAGGGCCTTGGTGCGTTTTTTGATGGACTGATCATCCTGGCTATGGACGGTGACGAGCACCGCAAGGTGCGCGCCTTGTTGCAACCGGCGTTCATGCCCGAAACGGTCAACAAGTGGCGTCCGCAGATCGACCAGGTGATCCGCGAGGAATATATCCATCCGATGCTGCCGGCGAAAAAGGCCGACCTGATGAAGTTCGGCCTGGAGCTGCCGATTCGCATCATGTACGCACTGATGGGGTTTCCCTCCGACGACCCGTCCAAATACAAGCAGTACGCGGCCTGGGCACTGGCCATCGTGGGGGGCAACCAGATCGACCCGAGCAAGATGGTCGAGGCGCGCCGCCAGGCCGGGATCGCGGTTAAAGGGCTATACGACGCGCTGGCCGAAGTGGTGGTGCAACGCCGTCAGGCGGGCAGCCAGGGCGACGACGTGGTGGGCCGCCTACTGCGCGCCGAATACGAGGGGCGCACGCTGAACGACCATGAGGTCATCACCTTTACTCGCTCGTTGCTGCCGGCGGCAGGTGAAACCACCACGCGCATGTTCGGCTCGGTCATGACCCTGCTGCTGACCACGCCGGGCCTGCTGGAGCGGGTCAAGGCCGACCGCAGCCTGATTGCCAAGCTGATGGACGAAACCACGCGCTTCGAGCCGGTGGCCACCTTCAAGGTGCGCGAGACGGCCAAGGACGTCGAATTCCATGGCGTAAAAATCCCCAAGGGTTCGTTCGTGCAGTGCATGGTGGTATCGGCCAACCGCGACGAAGACGCCTTCGAAAACCCTGACGTGTTCGACATCGACCGCAAGCCCAAGCCTTCCTTCGGCTTCGGTTTCGGTCCGCACATGTGTATCGGCCAGTTTGTCGCCAAGGTCGAGATCAGTTGCGCGGTCAACGCCATCCTCGACCTGTTGCCCAACCTGCGCCTGGACCCCAGCCAACCGCTGCCGATGATTAGCGGCGCGCAGCTGCGCGGCGTATCCAGGTTGCCAGTGATCTGGGACTGAGCCTACCTCGGATACCACATTTAGCTTTACGGCCTTACAAAAACAACAGAGGGCACTATGAGAACGTTCAAGACCATTCCAGAGCGCGGCGACTTCGGCTTCCAGCAACTGGTGGGCCCGCACAAGGTAAGCGGCGCCTCGATGTCGGCCGAGCGCGGCTTTTTCGGCCTGCACCTGAGCAAGAGCTCACCCTTCGGATCGGTGCGCGATGAGCAAGGCAACATCTATTCCTTCGTTCGCTCGCTGATGGCCCCCAACGGCACGCCGAACCCGACCAAGTTCTTTTACCTGAACAACCATGTCGACAAGGTCAACTTGCGCATGGACCACGAGAAGATGGCCAAACAGGCGCTAACGCCCATGCCCGTGCACAGCCTCGACGGTGATACCGCGCGCTGGGCCAGCCAACCGGGGGAACCGGGCAATGCCTGGGAAATCACTGCCAGCAGCGAACGCCTGACCTGGAAGGAGGAGGGCCTGTTCGCTATCGAGGGTCGCCTGCTCGGGCCGGGTTTGCAATGGTACTTGCCGGGCGTGGAGTGGGGTACGTTCTATGTTTCGCAGTTGTGGGATGTGGCGGGCGTATGCGAGGGTCGGCCGGTCAAAGGTGCGCTGGCGCTGGACCAGTTCTACATGGCTGAAGGCGGCGCCATCCATTTCAAGAAAGACCTGGTGGTGAACAACAACAAGCACGTGATCTGGTGGTCGTTCGTCACCGTGTACAAGGACGGCACCTGGGATACCGGCTCGTTCATGGTCGGCCACGACCATCTCGGCTATGCCTTCTTCAACAATGAAAAAGGCGAAGTGCGGGTGACCACCGACATCGAAGGCCAGACCGAGCACAAGGACGGTAGCTACTTCCTGAAGTCGGCGCGGATCGTGCTGGAAGGCAAGGAAGAATGGGAGTTCCTGCCGGACGAGCGGGGCGAGATGATCGATTTTGTCGGCGGCTTCCCGATCACTGCCCAGCAGGAAGGGCGCTGGCGTCGGGTAGGCGATACCCGTGAGCCGTCGCACTGGCTGGGCTGGGGTGAATCTGACCGGCGCAACGGTTCGGCGCGTAATGTGCCTGGCAAGGATCTGTAACGCTGCACTGTGCGCCTGCCTCGGTGGGCAGGCGTATGCATAAAGCAAAACCCTCAACCAATAACAACAACGGGGAACCGCGATGAAGTTTCGCGACAAAGTAGTACTGGTAACCGGTGCGGGTCGTGGCATGGGTCGGGCGATTGCACTGGCCTACGCGCGCGAAGGGGCGCGGGTGGTGGTCTCGGCACGTACTGCGCGCTACGGTGAAGACACCGTCGAGCAGATCCGCGCACTGGGCGCCCAGGCATGCCTGGTGGGCGGCGACATTGCCGACCGCGATGCCATCAGGTCGATGGTCGAGGGCGGCGTGGCGCAGTTCGGCGGCCTGGATATCGTGGTGCACTGTGCCGCCGACACCCGTCACGGGTTGATCGCCGAGATGCCGGACGACGCGTTCGATCACATCGTGCGCAGCAATATCCAGTCGCTGTTCTGGCTGGCCAAGGACAGCGCGCCGTACCTGTCCAAGGCCCCCGACAAGGGCCGGCTGATCTTTATCTCCTCCGGTGAAGCCAACCGCAAATACACCCCGCGGCTGATCGCCTATGGTTCCAGCAAAGCTTTCATGAATGCCTTCGCCCGTGGGCTGGCGGTGGAATTCGGCGCCATGAACATTCTGGTTAACGTGGTCGAGCCCGGCCTTATTGGCACTGATCACATGCTCGAAACCCTGGGCGAGGAGCTGCCCCACAAGCTGGCGGCGCATTTTCCGGTCGGGCGTCTGGGCGAGTCTGCCGACATTGCCAATGCGGTGCTGTTCCTGACCTCCAACGAGGCGTCGTATATCACAGGCACCTCGTTGCTGGTGGACGGGGGCGCCACCATGGTGGCGTTGCCCAAGGTCGAAGAAATCCTCAAGGGCCAGTAACGCGCCGCGCTGCTACGGGAGTGAAAGTGCATGACTACAGACACACGTGAGCGCCAACGCGCTGGCAACGATTTTTCCGAATTCAGGCGCGGCTGGCGCGTGGTGCTGTTGGGGCTGTTCGGCATCTGCACCAGCATCACCGCCGCCTTGCTGTATGCGTTCGGCACCCTGGTGATTCCGCTGGAACAGGCCTTCGGCTGGAGCCGGGGCGACTTGCAGGCCTCGATTTCCTTTCTGTTCGCCGGGGTGGCCATCTCCACCCAGATGGTCGGTTGGCTGTATCGGCGCTACGGCCTGCGTCGGGTCGCCATCGTCTCGATCATGCTGCAGATCGTCGGCTACTTCGCCATCACCCAGATCCAGGGGGCAATCGCCTGGTTGTACCTGGCGTTCTTCAGCATGCCGATCGTCTGTGCCGGTACCATCGCCATCACCTGGACGCAGCTGGTCAACCTGTGGTTCGAGCGTAACCGGGGGCTGGCCCTGGCGGTGATCCTGTGCGGCACCGGTCTGATGGCGATGATCCTGCCTCCGTTATTGTCCCGGCTGATAGGTGCCTATGGCTGGCAGGCCGGTTTCATTGCCCTGGGGGCGATGCCGCTGCTGTTCACGCTGCCGCTGGCGTTGATGTGGTTGCGCATGCCGGTCGAGGTCGCCGCGGCCGACCCTTTGACGGCGCAGCCGCAACCGTCGTTGTCGGGCATGAGCTTCAGACAGGCGCTGCGCTCGGGCAAGTACTGGGGTTTCAATATCGCGTTGATCCTATCAGTGTCATTGACAGTGGGCATGGTCACCAACATTGTGCCGATGCTGCAAAGCAAGGGCCTGAGCGCGCAGCAGGCCAGCCAGATCTTCAGTACGTTCGGCATTTCGATCATTGGCGGGCGCCTGCTGGTGGGGTACCTGCTGGACCGCTACTCGCCGTCGCTGGTGGCGGCGGTGAGCCTTGCGTTACCGGCACTGGGGTGCGCAATCTTCTTTTTTGGCGGCTCGCAGCACGTACCGCTGTTGATGCTGGCGACCCTGTGCATCGGTGCCAGTGCCGGCGCCGAGTTTGACCTGGCGGCGTTTCTGATGGCGCGCTACTTCGGCCTGAAGGACTACGCGCGCATCTTTGGCCTGCACCTGTGCCTGATCACCATCGTGTCCGGCCTGGTGCCGATGCTTTTCGGCCACCTGTTCGATGTGTACGGCAGCTATTCGGCAGTACTGGTGAGCTGCTTCTTCTGCGCCATCATCGGCCCGATCATTCTGCTGTGGCTGAGAATGGAACCGGCATTTCAAGCGCTGCAGCGTCAGCTCAAACAACAAACTGCCTAGGGACGACCCTTACATGACAATGGACAAACACGTGATCGAAGACTTTCTGCACGGCCAGGTCGACTGCTGGAACCGCGGCGACAAGGAAGGCTTTTTTGCCCACTACCGCAGCGTGTCACCCAATGGCTTGAGTATCGAGTATGTTGGCAAGCCGCAGCATGACGCTTGGCAGGTGCTGGAGGGCATGTGGGCGCAACAGCAACCCAAAGTTCGGGTCGAGGTACGCCAGTGCATCATCAATGGCAATGAAGTGGCGTGCCACCACTTGAACGCTTTTCGCGAGCAGGACGGTGGCATAGAGACGATCGAGCTGTACCGGTTCGAAGGGGGGCGGTTGTCCGTGCGTTACTTCATCAACCAGTAGAACCATCGGTAGAACAGGAGAGCTCGCGCCAGGCGTCTATCTGAGCGAGCATTCCGGTGAGCTTGACGCTGATCTGGCCGTAGGCGTCGGAACCGGCCAGGTAGCGCAATGGTGGCTGGTCGGTGTTGGCCAGGCGCACCAGGGCTTCGCCCAGCTTCGCCGGGTTGCCGCCCTGTTGATGATTGCCGGCAGCCGACGCAGCCTTGACCTTGGCCGTGAACGCGGCGTAGTCCTGCAGCCCGCGTTCACCGAACATTGCGGAGCTGGCATCGAGAAAGTCGGTGCGAAATACCCCGGGTTCCACCAGCGTGACCTTGATGCCGAACTGCGCTACCTCCTGGGCCAGGGATTCGGAGAACCCCTCCACCGCGAATTTGGAGGCGCAGTATAGTGCGGCGCCTCCCATGCCTAACACGCCGGCCATGGACGACACATTGAACAGGTGGCCGCTACGTTGTGCGCGCATCACCGGCAGCACGGCGCGGCACACGTTGAACACACCGAACACATTGGTGGCGAACTGCTTTTCGGCATCGCTCGGCAGGTTGTCCTCGAAGGGTGCCAGTTGGCCATACCCGGCGTTGTTGACCAGCACGTCGATTCGACCGAAGCGGGCCACTGCCTGCTCCACGGCGGCCAATGCCTGCGCTTGATTGCTGACTTCGAGGGGCACCGCCAGCACCCGGTCGCCGTACTCGGCAAACATGCCTTGCAGGTGCGCCAGGCGCCGGCCACTGACCACCACGCAGTCACCGTCCGCCAATGCCGCCCTGGCAATGGCGGCGCCCAACCCGCGGCCCGCACCGGTAACAAACCAGACCTTGTTCATTGCATCGCTCCATCAGGTTGCGCAAACGCCGCGCTGGGCCCTTGGGGGTACAGTGCGGCGAGATGTGGGTGAGAGCTGTCAGTCGCGGTTAGCCGCTTCCCAAGTCTTGAGGTCGAAACCTTCGGCTGCTGCTTGAGCCGCCGTCAGCCTGGGCGCGCGGGCGAGAATCTTGCGCGCGGCCATGTGGTCGCCCAGGCGGTTGCAAGACTCCACAGCCACCAAGCGCTCATTGCGAAAGCACAGCACCGAAAGTTGCCGGTCATGGGCAGAACCGAGCACAACCGTGCTGTCGTAGCCGCTGGACAGCCCGGCGATCTGCAGCTTTAGGTCGCCTTGATCGGTCCAGAACCAGGGTAGGGCGGCATAGGGCGAGGGCTTACCCATCAGGCGCGCGGCCACGGTACGCGCCTGGTCGATGGCGTTCTGCACCGACTCGAGTCGGGTGTGCTGCTCTTCGTTCTGTACACATGGAAAGCTGGCCACATCACCGAGTGCGGAAATCTGTGGGTCAGAGGTGAGTAGGTGGGCGTCCACCTTGATGCCGTTCTCGATGTCCAGGCCGGCCTCGGTGGCCAGTTGCGTATTGGGGATAACGCCGATGCCGAATACCACCAGGTCAGCCGGCAGGGTGCGGCCATCTGCGGTTTGCACGCCGCACACCTTGCCGTTGTCGTCGAGAATGCGGGCAAGGCCTTGGCGGAAATCGAAGTGCACGCCCCACTGCTCATGCGCCTGGCGAAACAACTCGGACATTTCCCGCGACACCGCACGCGCCATGGGGCGCTCGCCCAGCTCCAGCACATGCACCTGCGCACCCTGGGCGGCGGCTACCGCGGCAAACTCGAGGCCGATAAAGCCTGCGCCGACCACCACCACGTTTCGCGCCTGCCTGGCCAGCGGCGCCAGGGCGTCGGCATCGGCCTTGGTCTTGATGCCGAACACCTGAGGCAGCTCCGCGCCAGGCACTGGCAGCGGGCGGTTGTGCGCGCCGGTCGCCAGTATCAGGTGGTCATAGCTCAGGGCGGTGCCGGAAGCCAGCACCACGCGGCGGTTGAGCCGGTCGATGGCGGCGGCCGGGTCGTGCAGCAGCTCGATGCGCTGGGTGGCGTAGAACTCGGCCGGGCGGAATAGCAGGTTGTTTTCCTGGATCTTGCCGAGCAGGTAGGCCTTGGACAGTGGTGGGCGTTGGTAGGGCAGGCCGGGTTCATTGCCGATCAGGGTGATACGGCCTTCATAGCCTTCCTGGCGCAGCGATGCGGCCACTTGGAATCCGGCTTGGCCGGCACCGACGATAACGACTGAGGCGAGGGTCATGAGTACTCCTTGCAACGCATTCAGAATTGCGAAGAGGGCAGGTGCAGTACCATGCCTTCCATGTCTTCACTGATAATCAGTTGGCAGCTCAGGCGGCTGTTGTCACGACGCTCGAAGGCGTACTCGAGCATGTCACTCTCCATGCTTTCCGGTGCCTGCACCTTGTGCAGCCACGCTTCGTCTACGTAGGTGTGGCATGTGGCGCAGCTGCAGGCGCCGCCGCAATCGGCGGGCAGGCCCGGCACGCTAGCGAACGTGGCGGCCTGCATGACCGACTGGCCGACTTCGCCGTTGACCTGATGGTGGGTGCCGTTATGTTCGATAAAGGTCAGTGTGGGCATGTTCTGCTCCGTTTCTTGTGGGCTCAGGAGTGGCTGGGCAAGGGCCGCGCGTCGAAGCGCGTCACTCGTCCAAGGGTCAGTAGCAACAGCGGGCCGACCACGCAACATGCGGCGCTGTACACCAGCATGGCGGTGTATGAGCCGGTACGTGCGAGTAGGAAGGCGAACAGCAGCGGCGCCAAGGCCGATGCCACGGTATTGAGGCCCTGGTGCACACCGAATAACCGGCCGTATTCACGCAGGCCGAAGTAGCGCGCAATCAGGAACGCGGCGATATCAAACTCTGCCCCGGCGCCGAACCCGACCAGCACGGCTGCCAGCATCAGGGGCATGAACTCGGTGGTGCCACTCAGGTATACCAGGCAGCCGACAGCGGGCAGCAGCAGGCTGCACGCTGAGACCACCGGCGGCCACAGGCGGTCGAGCAGATAGCCGATGACCATACGCCCCAGGATCAGCGAAATACCGAAGCCGCTGAAAATGGTGGCCGCATCTGCCGCCGATAGCCCCTTGGCTTGGAGCATCGGCACCGTGCTGGTGACCATGCCGACAATCGACGAAATTACCAGGCCCAGCGCCAGGTTGCAGGTCCAGAATTTCAGCGAGCCCATGCCTTCGCGAAAGCTCATGCCCGGCAATTGCTCCAGGGCGTCCTGCCGGGTGGTATCGGCGGCCTTGGGCAGCTTGAACCACAGCAGGATCAGCGGCAGCAGCACCAGCAGGTTGAGCAGCGCAAGGATCACGAAGGCCGCACGCCAGTCCCACTGCTCTATGCCCCACGTCATCAGCCGGGGAACGGTGGCGGCGGTGACGCCGGTACCTGACAGGCCAATGGCCAGCGCCAGGCCGCGATTTCGGTCGTACCAAAGGCTGATCAGTTGGGTCCAGGTCACGGCCAGTGCGCCCATGCCCACGATCGGCAGCAGCGCAAAGGCCAGGTACATCGACCAGATCGAAGAGCTGACCTGGGTGGTGGCCAGGTAGCCGACCGACAGCAGCAACAGGGACACCACGGTGACGCGCCTCATGCCAAAGCGCAGGTTGAACCAGCCCACTAGTTGCAGCGACACCACCGCGCCGCCAAACAGGAAGGTGATGCACGCCTGCAATTCGCTTTTGCCCCAGCCAAAGGCATCGCCCAGCGGTACCACTAGCGTGCCAAAACCGTACAGAAGCGCGGCATTGATGCTGATGGCCACGCCGGCAACTGACAGAAGCAGGATTCTCCAGCTGTGCCGGAACTCGTGCAGGTCGATGGCCGCCTGGTTTTTCGAAGGGTTCATGAGTTGGCTTCCTTGTAGGTTTTGTTGAGCCAAACACTGCATTTTTTGTGTGAAAACCGTGATTTCCGGTTTGTCCAGCACAGCCGTATGACTCACAGACAAACGAATGTGCTGCGCTGCGCACCCAGTTGAATCACCCTCGGTCACGCCATGTTCAACATCGCGCTGACCGCAGAGCGTTTGCCAGGGCGCAACCGTGGTTCACTGCTGCAACTGAGGCCGAGCATATCCTCGCTAAAAATAAATTGCACATAAAATAAATAAGTGTTCATAATTTGCTGAGACTGAACCTGATAAGGAGAAAAAAATGAGTTCAGAAAAAGCGCAGTTCAAAGCTGTTGCCGACCGTAGCCGCTGCTGTGGTTACGGCCTGTGCGCCACCATTTGCCCCAGTGTGTACAAGCTCGATGCCGACGGCCTGGTGTACTTCGATGACGCTCGGGTGCCCCCCGAACTTGAAGAAGATGCCCGCGAGGGCGCTGCTGCTTGCCCGGCCGAAGCAGTATGGCTGGAGCCCATCGACGCCCAAGACTGCCCCGCTTGAGTACACACTCACTTGAGAGGGTGTCATTACCAACGAGTTGAGGAGGTGCTGATGGGACGTTTACACAACAAGGTGGCCCTGATTACCGGCACCGGAGGCGGCCAAGGCCGTGCGGCAGCGCTGCGCTTTGCCCGTGAAGGGGCGATCGTGGTCGGGTGCGACTTCAATGCCGAGGGCCACGAACAGACCCGTGCCCTGATGAGCGACGAGGGGTTTACCTTGTATGGCACTGCCCCCGTGGACCTGGGCGATCACGAGCAGGCCAGGGCGTGGATCGAGGCGGCCGTCGCCGAGCACGGGCGCATTGATGTTCTCTACAACAACGCTTCAGCAGCGCGCTTCGGCCTGGTGAGTGAGCTGTCGATCGAAGACTGGCAGTACACCCTGCGTAATGAAATCGACCTGCTGTTCTATACCACCAAGTACGCCTGGGCATACCTGGCCGAGCAGCGCGGAGTGATTATCAACGTTTCTTCCACTGCGGCGTGGGGCGGTTCGAAGGTGGCCGGTATCAGTGCCCACGCGGCAGCCAAAGGCGCGGTAGTGTCGTTTACCCGGCAATTGGCCGTGGAGGGAGCAGCCGTCGGTATTCGTGCCATCAGCCTGAGTCCTGGCTTCGTCGCCACGCCTGGCACTCAAGCGTTTCTGGAAAACCCCAAGGCCCGCGCCATGCTGCTCGACGGTGTGCTGATGGATCGCCCCGGCGAACCTGAAGAGGTGGTGGCGCTGGCGGTGTTCGTGGCTTCCGAAGAGGCCTCCTTCATTACCGGTTCGGACTTTGTCATAGACGGCGGGCTGCTGGCGGTCTAGCCCTGCTGCGACAGCGCGAGCGATAGTTGGCATCGTTTCATCTCGAACAAGAACAAGGTGAACAAATTGGACATCATTGGTATCGGTTATATGGGCTTCGAAACCCCTGATCTTGACGCCTGGCGCGAGTATGGCCCGCAGGTGATGGGCTTTGGTATCGGCAAAAATCCGCCCGGCGACCCGGCGTCGCTGTATTTCAGAATCGATGATCGCCGTCACCGCTTCGCATTCCATCCGGGTAAGGTGGACCGCATCGCGTATATCGGCTGGGAAGCCATCGGACGCATGGCGTTCGAGGATGGGATCAGGAAGCTCGAGGCCGCCAACGTGGCCTACACCCGTGGTGACGCGCAGCTGTGCGAGACCCGCGGCGTGCGTGAGGTGGTGCGTTTTCGTGACCCGGTCGGCTACCAACATGAGTTGTTTTACGGACAGAAATGGCTGCCGCGTTCATTTCAGCCAGGGCGCCCCCACAGCGGCTTTCTGGCCGACGAGCGCGGTGCAGGGCACGTAGTGCTGATCACTCCGGAGTACACCCCGGAACTTGAAGACTTCCTGCTCAATGTCATGGGCTTCAGCTGGTATGGCGCGGGAGCGGGCAAGGGGCGTACCGGCTTCTTCCGCTCCCGGCTCAACCATCACACCAGCCACGACATCGCCTATGGCCATGGGCCCGGGCGAATGGGCGTCCAGCACGTCGGGCTGTTCGTTCGCAACGTGCGTGATGTGGGCGAGACCTACGATATCGTGCGCCAGCGCGAACTGCCGATGATGATGACGCTCGGCCAGCATGCGCAAGACCCGCACCTGTCCTTCTATCACTACAACCCCTCGGGTTTTGCCTTCGAAACCATTGCTGAAATCGAGCCGTGGCAAGGCGACCCCTACGAGCTGAACCCCGAAAAACTGAGCCTGTGGGGCCACGAGATGGTGGGGCCCATCCTGGGACCGAGTGTCAAGACTCCCGAAGAGGTCCATGACGCCGAGTATCTGCCTACCTACCTGGCCCGGCAGTGACATGCGCCTGGCGCGGATCGAGCTGGGCGGGCAGGCGTTCTGGGCATTGGTAGACGCCAGCAGCGAGCACTGCAGGCGGGTTCGGGCGCCGTTCGCGTGCTGGGCGCGGCTGGGCGCGGGGCTGCACCTGGACGCTCTGGACCTGGCTGGCGAACGCCTGCCGTTGGCCCGGGCACGTTTGCTGCCGCCATTGGAACCGGGCAGCCGCGTGTTCGGCGTGGGCCTGAACTACCTGAGCCACCTCGAACGCCTGGGCAGTCAGGCCCCGGCACACCCACTGGCCTACCTCAAGCCCGAGTCGGCCTTGGTCGGGGCCAATGACCCGATCAGGTATTCGCCGCTGACCAGGCAACTGGATTACGAGGTGGAGCTGGTGGCGGTAGTGGGGCGAGCGCTGCAGGATGAACCCCGCGCCAGCGCCTGCCTTCTGGGTTTCACTGTGGGTAACGACATCAGTGCACGCGATGCGGGCCAGCAGATCGGGCGGCTCGACCTACTGACCCAGAAGGCCATGGACTGCACCACGCCCGCAGGGCCGTGGATCGTGACGGCTGACGAGCTGGGCGGCGAGCAGCAGCCTGCGCTGGAGATGCGCCTGAGCGTCAATGACGAAGTACGCCAACACGACAATACCCAGCACATGATCTTCCCCCTGGACGAGCTGCTCAATTACCTGGATGCACGGATCAAGCTGCGCCCCGGCGACCTGGTGTTCACTGGCTCCACGCACGGGGTGGGCCTGGAAAGCGGGCGCTTCCTGCAACCGGGTGACCAGGTGGTGGCGCAAATCTCCGGCATCGGCCAGCTGCGCAATACCATTGCTGCGCCGTGCCCGCTCGGCCCGGCCCGCGCGGTGGGGCGCCTGGGGCTGCCGCTGGATCACTAAACCCTGATGGGCTAGACGTTCTAAGGAGCAATGATGAGCGAGGGTTCGGCGTGGGCGCCATTTCGCAACCGGGCCTTTCGGGGCTTGTGGCTGGCCGGTGCGGTGGTGAATCTGGCGATCTGGATGCAGACGGTCGGCGCAGCGTGGATCATGACCACGCTCACCGCCTCACCAATCATGGTGTCGCTGGTGCAAAGCGCGGTGACACTGCCGGTCTTTCTATTCGCACTGCCGGGCGGGGTGCTCGCCGACCTGGTCGACCGACGTCGCTGGCTGATCGTCACCCAGTGCCTGATGGTGTTCGCGGCCATCATGCTCAGCCTGTTGGCCGGGTTCGAGCGCCTCGAAGCCTGGGGGCTGCTGGCTTTCACCTTCGTGCTGGGCACTGGCAGCGCGCTGGGTATGGCGGCGTGGATGGTGACCATGATCAGCGTGCTGTCGCGTGATCAGGTACCGGCAGCGGTCGCCCTGAATGGCATTGCGGTCAACGCCACCCGTGCCCTGGGGCCGGCCTTGGCCGGGGCGTTGATTGCCTACTGGAACAACACGTCTGTGTTCGTGCTGATCGCGCTGTGCATGGCCGCCGTGATGTTCTTTCTGTTGCGCCTGGCGCCGGCACCGCCTGTCCACGGGCTTCCGCCGGAAACCCTGATAGGCGGTATGCGCAGCGGGCTGCGCTACATTCGCCATTCGGCGGTACTGTCCAGCGCAATGCAGCAGGTGCTGGTGTTCACTGCCAGCGCCAGTGCTCTGTGGGCGCTGATGCCCCTGGTTGCGCGCCAGCAACTGGGCATGGGCGCCGGTGGCTACGGCCTGCTGATGGCATTCCTGGGGGCGGGGGCGGTACTGGCTGCACTGAACTCACCTCGCCTGCATCGCAGGCTCGGCCTGCGTCAACTGATTGCCTGCGGTACCGCCGCCTTTGCCGCCGCCGCGCTGGCCGCTGCGTTGTCGAGCAACCGCTACCTAGTGTGCGTCATGATGCTGTGTGCCGGGTTCGGCTGGATGGCGGTCAACGCCACGCTCTCTTCGGTGGTGCAGACTTATGCCGCCAACTGGGTGCGCGCCCGCGTAGCGTCGATGTACGTATTGACCCTGATGGGCGCGATGGCCTTCGGTGGCGCCGCCTGGGGGGCGCTGGCCGAGTATGCGGGGCTGCAGGCAAGCCTGCTGGTGTCGACGCTGTGCCTGTTCGCCGGGGTGCTACTGACGCGTAACGGCCGTGTGGAACTGGGCCAAGAAGCCGACTTTGCACAGGCGCCGCTGACCGACAACCTTCAATTGCAGGCCCCAGTGGCGCACGCCGACGGGCCGGTTTCGGTGGAGGTGATATACGAGGTGCCTGCGCCGCAGCGAGATGATTTTCTGTTGGCGGTGTATGCGGTAGGCAAGGCGCGGCGGCGCAATGGCGCGCAGAACTGGCGGCTCTACCGCGACATGGCCGAGACGCAACGCTACAGCGAACGGTTCATCGTCGAGTCCTGGCTCGACTACTTGCGCCAGCAGGTGCGGGTGACCCAGGCCGACCTGGCTCTGGAAGGGCTTTTGCAGCAGTTTCGCCGCGAAGACCTGCAAACCCGCCGGCTGATCTACCAGCCGCCGCTGAACCCATAGGCTCCGGATCGCGGTAAATTCCCATGTAAAACTTTACGGGGCGAGTAATTCTCAGGCTAGAATGTTGGTAACAACTAGTTACCGGACGCAGTATGGACACTTCAGACATGAGCGACACCGCCAAATCGGCCAATGCAACCCTCGTCAAGCCGGTATCCAACGCCATACGCATCCTGCGTCATCTGAGCCAGGTCGGCAAACCTGAACGCTCCTTGGATATCGCCCGGCAGCTTTCCATCAACCCCAGTACCTGCTTCAACATCCTGCGTACCCTGGTGCAGGAGGATGTGGTCGATTTCAGCCCGCTGTCCAAACGCTACTCAGTGGGCTCCGGCCTGGCGCGCCTGGTGGAGCAACTGGTGACCCAGGGTCATCGCGTGCAGATGGCCAAGCCGTTGTTACAGAACCTTGCGTCGCGGCTGCGGGTGACCATCACGCTGTGGCGCAAGATGAGTCCGGACCGGATCGTGATCGTCAGCTCCGCGGCCAGCCCCACCGATGTGCGCATCGACATGGCCGAAGGCCAACGACTGCCGATCCTGATGGGCGCAAGCGGGCGACTGTTCGCCACTCAGCTCGACATGCACGACCCGCTGGTGGAAAGTAATTTCGAGAAGATCCGCTGGGCCCGGCCGTTGTCTCTGGAAAATTACCGCGAGGACGTCAAAGTGGCTGCCGAGCGCGGCTGGGCGATGGACGATGGGCATTTTTCCGGCGGTATCCTGGCCGTGGCAGCGCCGATCTATTCTCCTTCCAACAGCATCGAGTTCACCGTTTCGGCGGTGATGTTCCGCGGCCAGCGCGACGAAGAGGGCCTTGCCGAGATGGGCAAGGCGCTGATCGAGTTCTGCAACGAAGTGGCCTGCGTACTCTACTGAACCCCGTCGCTATTCGC